>JAQURW010000191.1 GCA_028715425.1 Candidatus Omnitrophota bacterium | reverse complement strand
ATTACCTAAAGCGCGATATTTGTTCATGAGGATCGTTTGCACTTTACCCAATGTCGCTGTCAAGGTTCCGATAATACCGCCGATCATTTCTTTTTGCTCAGATGACAGTTTCTTATCGTCTTTTAACAGAGTATAAATAGTTCCAAGGGCCTCTGCTGCGTTCGCGGCAGTATCCTGCTTTTTCAGCGCGGTAAATAGTCCGGGAACCAGCTCAAGAAGTTTGGTTCTCATCCCTTCAGGAACAGCGATCTCGGTCCCGTCCTTTGCGCGTATAACAAAGGTGATGCCGGCTGATGGAGCCATAAGATGCCGCGGTTCGACGTTTCCGGCTGTGGCGATTCTGCCAAAGACGGAAGCAGCAGCTGCCGCGACGTTAATATCCTCATTTTCAAGGCGTTCGCCGATCAGAGTCAGCATTGCTTCGTTATGTTGCGCCATCTTTAAATGCGGGAAGATCGTTGCAAACATATCAAGCACCGTCAGTTGTGTTTTAGTGTCACCTTGTTTTAAAACTGACGTAAGGAATCCGAGCATCTTCGAATTAGCGAATAGCAGTGGCGTATTCAAGGTCCCCGTTACAAGGCCTTCCATAGCCTTAGCCCGTGCCTCTTTCGACTTAGAACCATCGGCCGCAAACTTGCCAAGAACAGCCAGGCCTTCAACGGTTAGGTTGTCATTCCTTCCATAGCGTGCGATCGAATCTACGGTGTCGACCAATCCTGCTTGTACCACTGCATCCGATTCCGTGCCCAGCGAGCTAAAGGCGAGGTTAGCGCCTTTAGACTGGAGCTCGGGATTCCAGCTGCAACGGGACGTAACCCAGTAAAGCGCGCTTGCGGCCTCTGCTCGCGCCTTGGTCGAACCGCTGCCCAGGACCCCGGCAATGCCGTCTAATGCTTTACTTAAAACCGATTCATTTTTAGTCATTCCGGCGACCTGTCCCAGGTAATACCGCGCATACCCTCCCTTACCGAGCTGGGAACACAACACCGTGACAATAGTGTTCTGCCCTTCAACATCGTTACTTCCCATGATCTCGGTGATCTTGCTCTCTACAGAAACCTCCGCCGCCAGGGTCTTCAATTCGGCAAACGAATCCTGATACACTAAAACTAAGGCAAGCGCGGTTGTATTGATCTTATTATCATTTGCCGCACTGGGTATTATATAGGACCGTAATGCCTGACATAGGGCTATGCGTGCCGTGTTATTGTTCCCCTGCACTGCGGCGTTCATCAGTCGCTCAACGACCTGTATCAACCTCCGCGGGGATTTATCGATCGTTCCCATATATTTTAATAATCCCGCCACGTCACCCTGCGACAAGGCCAGATCGATCTTCGCATTACCGGTTGTATCTATCTCCTGTTCTATATATGCTGTGGCCGCTTTTGCAGCAGCCTGAATGTCCTCTGGCTTAAATCTATCGATCGATGTACAAAAATCCTTGATAACGGCCATCAGATCAGCACGCGGTTCCTCTTCACGATTAATACTGGCTACTATCGACCGAAGGGCATCTCTCGATGCGCCAAGTATTTCCGGATATTTGTCGGCAAGCTTTAGGATCGTCAATGCTACTGCTTTACCGAATCCTCTGCGATAGTCCTTGGCAATATCCGCTGTGACGGCGATGATGAATGCGTGTTGAAGACGTGCGATAGGATCTCCCGGCGCCATTATCTGCGCCAGGGCTGTCAGGGCTTCCTTTGACGGGTTCATTTCAGAAGTGAAATAGCCATTTTTATAATCGAAATTGTGGCGCAACTCATGCGCTGTGGTGCCTTCGGTATAGTTCTTGCCGAGCATAACGGTCGCACGATTCCGGGCGCTTATACCTTCATCACTCTTCAGCCACGCTGCGTCGGCAGCACTCAACGCCTGCTCAGGGTTATTGATTCTCTTCTCAAGGATATCGGCAAATTTCAATATACCCGCAATATCAGCGGTTTGTAAACCGGCCGTACCGGTGGGATTTGACCGCTGATCGCAAAGTTGGCGTATGGAGGATACCGTCATGTGGGCCAATAATTTTCCCATCTCTTTTTGCTGATTATCATCCGCAAAAACTCTTAAAGAAACAGGCCTGCCATCTGCGCCTGTTTCATGTATCACTGTTCCAAATTGTACAAGGCCTTTGTCAAGCAATCCCGCAATATCTGCCTTCGCGCTATCCAACATACGTCCCGCATATATATACATAACTTGCCGGTCCGAATAATGTACCCCAAAGTATCCGGGATTAAGCCCTGATATATCGGAAAGCGTCATTACCGGTACTCCCTCATTCGACATCTTTTTATCGACAATAGAAAGAATAGATACTCCATAGCCCTTATAATATTCGACAACGATACCTTGCGCCGTTAGGACTTCGCTGCAGAAAGGATTAAGGAGCTTGTCCATTTTATCCGGATCCCATCCTGTACCCTGTGCGCCACGCGCCCCGGAAATTAATAAAAGCCAGGTGCAAACCCCGCTGGCTGCGGCTTCGGTCACACCGGCTGCCACCAGGGTTTTCTTTATCTGTTCGATATGAGAGCCCTGAGTAACAAGGTTTTCATTCACCATCACACTGTCGAGGACTCTCAACAACATCTTTTTGTCTTCGCTGAATCCTTTGATCTTCAGCTCGAGTTGTATCGACTTGTCGTTCTTTATGCCGGCCATTTCCTGAATTGACATGATAGTGTCCAGGCCTTTGGCTAACGTTGCCATGGCGCTAAAATCGCCCTTATGCGCTGCGCCAAGTACTACCGTCGTTGCCTTGGACAGAAGACCGTTTTTCACCGCACCGGTCAGGTTTTCGGTAGACACGACTGCGGCATTGCCGACGATAGCAGATGCTATGGGGAGACTGAAGGCGCTTTCATTCGGAAGCGCGGAAAGGCCGAATGCTAACGCCCACAGGGCTGTTGTTCTATCAGCCCCGCTCCGTGCCCCGTCTGAGAGAACGGCAATAAGAGGATTCAAAACTTTTAGCTGGAAGAATTCCTTGTCCGCCGCAAGGATCGTGAAAACCTTGCCAAGCGCTTGGCCGAAGCCTCTGTTGCCAGCCACGATCGCCGCTACCAGCACTTCTGCGGCAGGCTGCGCATACAGCATCCGGTGCTCTTCTTTCACAAGACTGATATTGGTGCAGATTGCCTCAGCAACAACGAGCTGAGCATCTTTATGGTCTTTCATTTGCGGGAGGGCCTGGTTCAAGGCGTACATGACCCACCCCTTTGAATCCTGCGATATTGCCGTATCCTGGTTCAAAGCCTTGGCCAATCCGGCAAGATTCGCCGCGACATGGTTTGCGATGCCTTTTTCAGCGGACAGGCCGGCTACCAATGCGTCCGTGGCTTTTTGGGCTCCTTCTGCGTTTGTGCCGCCGCTTTTCACGATATCGATCAAGATACCGGCAACCTTATCGATAATTGTCTTCTGGTTGACAGAGGATAATGGGGCCAGAACGTTCAGGTTACGGAATATTGTTGACGCGACTGCAAGTTTTTGTTCGGATGATATCCCTTCTATGCCCATCGCTTCATAAAGGACCTTCATAGCCTGGAAGCGAGCCGACGGGGTTGATTTGTTGTCGGCATTATTTATGATCGCTGCAAGTGAATCTATTGTCTTGTTAAAGAGCGGTTTGTTAGCGGTAAAAATTGACGGCAGGCTGGCAATAAGGATATCGCCGGCTTTATTCGCAACCTCTCTATCGGTGTCATTCATGGCAGCGATAACAAGTGCGACAGCTCCCTCCTGCGTTTCAGGCGATTTTATCAGTATATCAAGCGCGGCAAGAGCGTTCATTCTTGTATTCTTGTCGTCAGATTTGAGCTCGGCAGCTACGGCCTCAATACCTTTTCCGGCAAGCGCTTGAGGCGTTATTATGTCCGGTTGCTTCGCACCGGGCAACGCTTTCGGGGTTGAAATGCCTGCCATTTCCTGAAGTTTCGCTACGGCTGCGTCTCCGAATTTTTCGCGGATACCCTTAAGTATCGGCGCGATCGCAGGATTATTCATTAATACGGCAAATGCTCCTTGTTTCTCCACACCGGGCGCACTCCCGATCGCTGAAATAACAGCTTCCAACATTGCCTTTTGTGTTTCGACATTTGGCTGGCCCTGGATGGTTGAAAGAACAGCCGTCATAACGGCTGCCTGGGCATCAGAATTAGACAGTGATACAGCTGCAGCAGCAAATGCCGCGATGGCTGCATATGCCTTTGTCGAATCTTTCGCCATAAGGGCCGGGATCGCAGCGGCAGCGGTCTTTACAAACTCTCCCATAGCAGCAAACGGCACTGCAGCAAGTATCGATACTAATTTATCTGTCGGTATTACCGCTATGGCATTAATAAACAACATTTGCGTTTTCGTGTCTTTGATATCGGCAAAAGCCATGACAAACGCGGCCTGGACTGCCTTATCCTGTATGGCTTGTACCGTAGTGATGAATGCCTTTGCAGCGTCAGGCGATACTGCGATAAGCGCAGCGACCGTGCTGATGAATGCCGCCTGTGCCTTGGTGTCCTTAATGTCGGCGACGGTGGTAATAAACGCGGCCTGGACTGCCTTATCCTGTATGGCTTGTACCGTAGTGATGAATGCCTTTG
>JAQURW010000190.1 GCA_028715425.1 Candidatus Omnitrophota bacterium | reverse complement strand
ACAAATCCGCTGCCGAGAAGCGCCTTGGTATCCCGGCCGGCCTTTATAAGCACCACCGAATCGGCGTACCGGTTGAATATGTCGGCGGCTCATCCGTCGTCGTTAATAACGGCATCCGCGCCCCCTGACACCATAAGGGCGGCTACCGTCATAAGGAGGCTAACAAGCACCGGGAACGATCTCATGTCTTCCTGCCGTCATTATTTGGGATATCCGACCGGCTGGCTCAGTATGACCCTCTGATCGGGACCAAGTTTCATGGCTTTTGCAAGCTCTTCTTTTTGCACCCATCCGAGCACGACCGTTGCAAGGCCCTCCTGGGCGGCGAAAAGATACACATTCTGGCTGATATAACCCGTATCGGTGGCCGAATAAAAGATCTTCGTGGCGGTATCGCCTCTCATGCGGGAAAAATCCGCCACAAAGATCAGCACAAGCGGCGCAGTCGCGGCAAAACTCTGTACCCCGGTCAGGGGCCTCAGATCGCCTGCCATGACAGGATCCAGCCGGCTGTCGGCGGCGTTATAACGGTAAAGGCCGTCTTTCATGGCAACATAGATATCTATCTCCTGCACGTTCGACGCCGACGGGGCAGTGCGTTTCCCGTCGGAACGATTGATACCGTCTGCGGCCCACAAAAGCCCCGCAATGACCTCGACCGGCAGGTCCCGGGGGCTAAAGTCCCTCGCACTCCTCCGGTCCCCAAGCGCCTGCATAAGCGTCTTTCCTTTATCTAACGCCGGTTTCGAAAGCGGTATCGGCTTCAATCCGTCGCCGAAGGCGGCCATCGATCCGAACACGATAAAAACAAAACAGGCGATGCCGGCGATCTTCCGTTCCGCGGATTTATTGGGCATGAGGGGTTTTTCCTTTCGTGTTTTTTTTGCGAAAAATTTATTATCCGGCGTGTGACGGATCTGGAAAATCTTGTTCTGCCGGTTATTCATCTGTTTCATGACGGTTATCCCCTCAGGTAAAATGTCTCATCTTTGGCAGGCATACGCGGTTTGATATTCAACTTACGCCTCAGATTATCGCGCAAGACCTCCATCTGCGCAATTTCGCCGTGTACGATAAAGACACCCCGCAATTGTTCCCTGCAGCACTTGACGTACCTCACCAGCCCTTCCTTATCCGCATGCGAACTGAACGAGTTCATAACGACCACTTCGGCGCGCAGGTCATAAGGCCTGCCGAATATCCGCACGGTCCGCTCCTTGTCGACGATATGGCGGCCGAGGGTGTTCTCGGCCATATAGCCGACCGTCAGGATGGTATTTTTATCGTTCTCTATATTATTCTTCAAATGATGCAGGATACGGCCGTTTTCGCACATCCCCGAAGCCGAGATGATGATGATCGGTTTGGCGACGTCATTCAGGCGCTTGGACTCGTTCACGTTCTTGACATAGATGATATTATCATAGGCCATAAAATCATCCTGGTTCATAAAGGCCTTCTGGGTAAGTTCATCAAAATAAGACCAGTTACGCCGGAACACCGACGTCAGGTTCACCGCAAGAGGACCGTCGACATAAATAGGCACCTTCTTGATCTTTTTTCGTTTCATAAGCTCACCGATCACATAGAGTATGAGCTGGGTGCGTTCCAGGGCAAAACAGGGTATGATGATCTTCCCGCCGCGGTTTATCGTCCGCGTAATAGCGTCGGCAAGCTGGACCTCGGCATCCTTAAGGGCGTCATGTTTACGGTTACCGTACGTGCTCTCGATAATAAGATAATTGATATCCTTGGGGATCTCCGGGTTGCTTAAAAGCGGCATATTGATCCGGCCCAGATCGACCGCATAGGCGATGCGGATCACGCCCTTCGAGGTCCGGACGTCCAGGACCGGGATACTCGACCCGAGTATATGGCCGGCCTCAAAAAACGTCAGGGTAATATCCTTGGTGATGGGGTACCGTTTATGGTAATCGAGGGCCCGAAAATATTGTAACGCATTCTCGGCATCTTCCCGGACGTAGAGCGGCTGGCGCGGAGGAAGGCCGCGGCGTTTGTTGATCTTATTGACGTATTTTATATCCTCTTCCTGGATGTAACCGCTGTCCGGCAGCATGAATTTGCAGAGGTCCCTCGTCGTCGGCGTCGAAAATATCGTTCCCCTGAACCCCTGTTTGATCAGGGTCGGGACATTGCCGCAATGGTCGATGTGGGCATGCGACAGGACGCAGGCATCGATATTCTGCGGGTCAAAAGAAAAATGCGAATTAACCGTATAAAACTCGTCCCGGCGGCCCTGAAACAGCCCGCAGTCAAGAAGGGCACGGGAAAGATTCGTCGCGACAAGGTGCATGGAGCCGGTAACGGTCTGTGCCCCGCCGCAGAATTTAAGCGCTACGGTCATTGTCCACCCCCGAACACTGTATTCAAGTTCCCCCTGTTTCTTGCAAGCTACCGGCTGCAAGCTCATTACGTTGTATCAATAGCGTTTTATTTTACCACGGAACAAACGTACGGACAATCTTATTTCAGGCGGGATAAATACTTGAACGCGGAGAGGCAGGCCTTGGAGCCTTCTCCGGCGGCAATAATGATCTGTTTTTCCACGACGTCGGTAACGTCCCCTGCGGCAAAAATGCCGGGGACATCGGTCTCATTCCTGGCGTTCACCATGATCTCGCCGCGGTCGTTCTTCCGGACACCGCGGACAAACCCGGAGGACGGCACAAGGCCTATTTCTACAAAGACCCCCTGGACATTAACGGTGGTAGGGGCGAGGCATGCCTCTTCCCTACCGCCGTTAACAGGGCATACCGTGATCCCGCTAACGAACTTGTCGCCCAGGACCGCTGTCACCTTCGTCTTATTCATGACCGTTACGTTAGGCGCCCCTTCAACCTTTTCGCGCATGATGGGATCGCCGGTAAGGCTGCCGGCGATATTGATAAGGTAAACCTTCCTGCCGATCCTGATAAGCTGTAAGGCCGCGTCGAGCGCCGAATTGCCGCCGCCGATGACCGCGACATCCTTGCCCGCGAATACAGGACCGTCACAGGTCGCGCAATAACTGACGCCCTTATTTTTAAACTCTTTTTCGCCGGGCACGCCGAGTTCCCGCGAGAGTTTACCCGTGGCGATGATCGCGGCCTTTGCGCTATAACTGCCATTCCGCGTCCTGGCGACGATACGGTCGCCTTCCCGCGCCAGGTCATCGATCATCTCGTGAAGTTTGATGGGAAGCTTATACTGTTCCATATGCTCCTCAAACTTGTTTGTCAGATCGGGGCCCGTAATGAACTGATACCCCGTATAATTCTCGATGTCGCCGCTCCAGGCAGCCTGCCCGCCGACATCGCCGGTTATGACAACGGTATTAATGCGTTTACGCGCCGCGTAGACACTCGCCGTTATGCCGGCAGGCCCGGCGCCGATGATCATTAAATCGTACATTAGAGCCCCAAGGTCTCGGCTATCCTCTCCTGATCGAATCCTACGATAACCGTTCCGTCGATATCGATGACCGGCACGCCCATCTGCCCGGAAAGCTTGACCATCTCCTGGGCCTTATCCTGGTCTTCCGAGACATCGATATTCTCAAAGGATATATTATTCTTTTTCAGGTAATCCTTTGCCCGTGTACAATACGGGCAGGTCGGCGTCGAGTAAATTTTTACGGTTTTTGCCATAGAGCCCTCCCTTAATAATTTTCCGCTGTCACTTCATAATATGCCTGCGGATGGAGACACGCCGGACACTGCGCCGGGGCTTCTTTGCCTTCCATAATACGGCCGCAGTTCCTGCATTTCCACCGGACAACAGAATCTTTTTTAAATACCCTGTTTTCCTTCACGTTCGCAAGAAGCCGGCGGTACCGTTTTTCGTGCTCTTTCTCAACCTCGGCGATCTCGTAGAACTGCCGGGCGATCTCGTCGAAACCCTCTTTTTTAGCCGTATCGCCGCTCTCTTTGTAAAGCTTCGTCCACTCAAGGTTCTCTCCTTTTGCGGCCGCCTCAAGGTTCCCGGCCGTGTCGCCGATAATACCCGCAGGGTACGTTGCCTGGATCTCGACGTCGCCCCCTTCGAGATATTTGAAAAACCTCTTGGCGTGCTCTTTTTCATTTTCCGCGGTCTCGAGGAAGATCGCCGCGATCTGTTCGAATCCTGATTTTTTCGCTACCGATGCCGCATAGGTATAACGGTTCCTTGCCTGGGATTCTCCCGCAAACGCCGCGAGGAGATTCTTTTCTGTCTTCGTCCCTTTCACACTTTTCATGGCGCCTCCATTATTCTACTTTTTCGAAACTGTCCTTACCGACGCCGCATTCGGGGCACACCCAGTCTTCGGGCAGGGATTCAAACCGCGTTCCCGGCTTTATACCGGCGGTCGGGTCTCCCTGCGCCGGATCATATATGTATCCGCATACCGTGCACCTGTATTTGTCCATACATCCCTCCCTTTGTTTAAACGGCCGGTCGCACTTTACCTATAAATTCATTCAATTCCGCATCGAACGGAACATATTGAATCTTGAGGCCCCTGACCGGCACCGTCAACTTCATCTCATCGAATATTTTTTCGATAGCGCCGACCGCCTGGCCTCCCCATCCGTATGACCCGAACGCTATGCCGATCCTGTTCTTGGGCGCCAGCCCCTTACAA
>JAQURW010000189.1 GCA_028715425.1 Candidatus Omnitrophota bacterium | reverse complement strand
GGAGCGCCTTAAAAGACACCTGAAGCTTCCGGTCATTCAAATAAAACCTGACTATGTCTTCCGCGACCCGTAAGCCCTCGGCAGTACGGTTAAGATTGGCATCGACTATGCGCAAGCATGTGCGCAGACAGATCTCAGTATTATTCACCGGATACAATCTTATCGATAAGCCCCGTCGTCGAATAACCAGGGACAAAAGCGATCGAAATGACCTTGCCGCCGTTCTTCTCGACGATCTCGCGCCCGACGATATCCTTCGTGTTCCAATCACCGCCTTTTACCAGCACCGCAGGATCCAAAAGCCTTATGGTCTCAAGCGGTGTCTCCTCGTCAAACAGAGTAACGTAATCGACGGATTCGAGCGCCGCTATAACCCGCATCCTGGCATAGGCGTTTACGAGCGGCCTCTTATCACCTTTTAACATCCTGACCGAACGGTCACTATTGACCGCGACGACAAGGGCATCGCCCTTCAGCCTGGCGTCTTCGAGATATTTAACGTGTCCGTAATGGACGATATCGAAACACCCGTTGGTAAAAACGACTCTCTTCCGCGCCTTTTTCAGAGCGTCAAGGACCGTTTTCAATTCTTCAGGCGTCTTTATCTTGTCTTCGATCATAGCCACACTCACGAAACCGCCTCTTCGACAAGCGCCGCAAGTATATGGATGACCAGGATATGTATCTCCTGTATCCGCGGCGTTTCATACGACGGCGCGATAAAAACGATATCGCCCAGCCTTCGCGCGGCTCCTCCGTCTTTACCCGTAAGAAGCACGGTCTTTATCTTTTTCGATCTCGCAAACGCCAGCGCCGCGATAACGTTCTTTGCCGTACCGCTTGTCGATATCCCCACGACGACGTCATGAGGGCCGGCCAGCGCTTCAAGCTGACGTTTAAACGTTACGTCATAGGTATAATCGTTGGCGATGGAAGTCAGTATCGAAGTATTGGTCGTAAGGCTGATTGCAGGGATTGCCTTGCGCTCTTTCCTAAAACGGCCGACAAGTTCGGCGACAAAATGCTGGCTGTCAGCTGCCGATCCGCCGTTCCCGAAAACTATGATGGTGCCGTTTTTCCGGATCTGATGAACCATGAGACGGGCGATCGATTCGATCACGGCTATATGCCCGTCCGTAAGGACGGCCGTTCCTGTTTTTATAGCGTCGGAAATTGCCCTGCGTATAACTTTCTTCATAGGTCGTCTATCCGAAAAAGATCCGCGCCATGTTGAAAAAATCCATGTCAACGGTCTTAAGTTTGCCGACCGCTTTCGTGAGCGGCACGCTCTTTATCTGATTCCCGTCCAGACATACCATTTTCCCGAATTGTTTTTCGTTGACCAGTTCGATGGCCTTGATGCCGAACCTTGTCGAAAGGACACGGTCAAATGCCGTAGGGCTCCCGCCGCGCTGAATATGGCCGAGCACGGTTACCCGTGTTTCATATCCGGTTGCCTCTTCTATCTTCTCGGCAAGGAGCTGGCCGATACCGCCCAGGACGACATGGCCGAATGCGTCCTTCTTCTCGGTCTTCAGAACCATGCTATAGTCTTTAAGCATCGCTCCTTCGGCAGCCACCACGATACTGAAGGTCTTTCCGCGCTGCCTTCGTTTTTTCAATACCGCGACGATATCTTCAAGCGCGGTCGGCTGTTCCGGGATAAGGATCATATCGGCGCCGCCCGCAATGCCGGCATAGGTCGCGATCCAGCCCGCATGACGGCCCATGACCTCGACTACCATGACACGGTGATGGCTTTCGGCGGTCGTATGAAGCCGGTCGATGGCTTCCATGGCAATGTTCACCGCCGTATCAAAACCAAAGGTAAAATCAGTTGCGTTCAGGTCATTATCGATCGTTTTCGGGATGCCGACGACCGGGACACCTATCTTGCACAATTTGTTAGCCACGCCGAGCGTATCCTCGCCGCCGATCGCGATCAGGCAATAGAGTTTGAGCGCTTTGAAATGCGCCTTTACCTTTTCCACATTTTTGGGATCCTTGAACGGATTGGTCCGCGATGTTCCCAGAATGGTGCCGCCTTTGACCAATATCCCGGAAATAGAATTAAGGTCAAGGTGTATGGTATCCTGATCGATCAGCCCCTTCCAGCCGTTTTTGATGCCTACAACGTCATAATTGTCGTGAATTGCCTTCCTTACAACGGCGCGTATGGTCGGGTTCAGTCCCGGGCAATCACCGCCGCCGGTTAAAACGCCTATTCGCTTCATTGCATCAACTCCTTTCTTGCTCAGTCCAGATCATCACGATACGGAACAGGGTTCAAAACTTCCTTCTCTCTTTTCGGTTCGACTTCCTCTTTCACCGGCCTATTGACCAGCCGTACAACGTGGACACGTATCGAGATCGTCTCGGCTATCGCCAGCATCTCGATCAGCTTATGTTTGACCAATCCCTGTATCTTCTCGGTTACTTCGGGGATGTTGGAATCGGAAAAAAGCGTCGCCCGGCTTACCACCGTTATCCCTTTTTTACCTGCGGTGACCGTCGATTTTAGGTCTTTTACCTGCGGCAGGAACTTGACGGCCCGGCGGACATAATCCTCGATAGCCGCCAGTGAGACGATTACCTGGCCGTCCGCGTTGTCAAAGGCTATCGTCTTCTCGCGCTGAAGTTTGCCCAGACTTATCTTGGTTGTGATCACACCGATGAGAAGAATAATGATACCCGCGATACCGAGCCCCAATTTTATATTGGGGTCATTGTACGCATAACGCATATACTCAAGGATCTTCTCCGTGGGCAGGAAAGCAAGAGAAAGCACCAAAAGGCTGCCGCCGATGACAAGATAAAATAAAAAATACACAACCACTATCAAGCGTCTAAAAAAATCCATGGGTACCTCCCCGCATCGATCAGACCTTTGGCTGTTTTGCCGATGCGTATAATTTTTCGACAAAATCCGTCGAGAACTTTCCCCGTATAAACGCGGGGTTCATAAAAACCTGTTTATGGAACGGCACGGTCGTCTTGATCGGTTCGATGACGCACTCGTCAAGCGCCCGCTGCATCACGCTGATCGCTTCGCGCCGTGTGCTTCCGTGGCAAATAATCTTCGCCATCATCGAATCATAGTACGGCGATATCTCATACCCCTGGTACACATGCGTATCAACGCGCACGCCACGGCCTCCCGGAAAGTTTACGGTCGTTATCTTGCCGGGAGACGGACGAAAATCATTATCAGGGTCTTCGGCGTTTATCCGGCATTCGATGGCACAACCGTTGAACTTCACGTCATCCTGACGCAGGGACAGTTTTTCTCCGGAGGCGATTCTGAGCTGCTCCCTGACAAGGTCCAATCCCGTGATTGCCTCGGTGACCGGGTGCTCGACCTGTATCCGGGTATTCATTTCCATAAAATAAAAATTCCCGTTCTTATCGAGCAGGAATTCCATGGTACCGCAGTTGACGTAATTGGCCGCATGGGCTCCCTTGATCGCTAACTCGCCCAGTTTCTTACGAAGTTTCGCGTCAATAGCCGGGGACGGCGACTCTTCGATCAGTTTCTGATGGCGGCGCTGGATGGTGCAATCGCGCTCGCCGAGATGCACGATGTGCCCGTATTTATCGGCCATCAGCTGTATCTCGATATGACGCGGTTCCTCGATATATTTTTCCAGATAAATATCGGGATTGCCGAATGCCGCCTCGGCTTCACGCTGGGCCGTAAGAAAGGCACTGACCAGCCGTACGTCATTGTGACAGACCCGCATGCCTTTTCCGCCGCCGCCTGCGCATGCCTTGAGTATAACGGGATATCTTAATGACTTAGCGACCTTGAGCGCCTCGTCTTTGTTCGGCACGACCGCCCGCGATCCCGGTATGACCGGAAGGCCCGCCTTACGCATGGTTTCCTTGGCAAGCATCTTGTCGCCCATAAGCCGGATGTTCTCCGGCGTCGGGCCGATAAATTTGATCTGGCATGATTCGCATATCTCCGCGAAATGCGCGTTCTCGGCCAGAAACCCGTAACCGGGATGTATCGCCTCGACATCGGTTATTTCGGCCGCGCTGATGATATTGGGTATATTCAGATAACTATTCGGGGCCTGCGCCGCGCCGACACAGATGGCGGTGTCCGCATAGCGGACATGGGCGCTGTGGCTGTCCGCCTCGGAATAAATGGCGACTGTCTTGATCCCCAATTCCCTGCACGTGCGTATGATACGGAGGGCTACTTCACCGCGGTTGGCTATTAAAATTTTTCCGAACATGATTACACCGGTTCCACAAGAAATAAGACCTGGCCGAATTCAATCGGATGGCCGTTCTCAACAGGTATCTCGACTATCTTGCCGCTTACTTCGGCCTTGATCTCGTTCATAAGCTTCATCGCCTCGATAATACAGAGTACCGTTCCTTCCTTGATAATACTGCCCACTTCGACGTAAGGATCGGCGTCAGGCGCAGGCGCACGGTAAAATGTTCCGACCATGGGCGCCTTTATCTCCACCGCTTTTTTACCTTCCGGCTTTGCCTCTACCGGGGGCGTTTCTTTGGTTAACGGCGCCGGCGACACCGGCATCTGCTGATGAAGGAGCGGCTGCTGAACAATGGTGTGCGTAAGACCGTCCCCCTTCTTGAGATGGATCTTGACGCCTTCTTCTTC
>JAQURW010000188.1 GCA_028715425.1 Candidatus Omnitrophota bacterium | reverse complement strand
AGATATCCTTTATAAAATCGCGCCGCTTGCCGGATATGGCCCGAACGTTCAAGAGAGAGCGCGATAAGAAATTGCGTTCCGAAATATTCCGGCCAGATACGGCGGGCCCTGTATAACTTGTTGATGGCGACCCGGTAATGTCCGTTCGCTACGGCAAGTACCCCGTCATTAAAATATTTCTCGAAAAGTTTCAAGTCCTTTCTCGAGTTCGGACTGCTGGTAGCGTCAGTTAATATCTGAGTGGCCACGAGAAACCGGTCGATGCTAAAAAAATTGTCCTGCCGGTCACTGTCCTGTCCGTGGGTAGCCGGACACGAACAGAGGACCGCGACGGAAACAAAAATACCGGCTAAGGTACGGCATATCTTCATGTAGCTATTATGGGGAATACGGCTACGGAAGTCAATAACAGAATCTAAAGCAGTTGCACGAAACCCGGACCGCTTCCCCATATCGGGTGACTTTCCATTGCCCCGGCGGGGGAGGAGTAGTATAATAAGGCACATTAAGACGAAGATCATAGGCAAAGGGTAATATCGTGAACCAACGCATACTTATTTTATTGATACTGATCATGATGACAGGATCCGGTTCATGGGCTGAGCCGAAGATCGAAGAGGTCGATGAGTATTATGAGATTAAAGGCAGCACCATGGATGAGCTTTTCAGTGAAATGCATCATAAAGGCGGACGGACGAACGGGGTCGCGTGGTGCGGCTGGCATATTGACTGGAACCCTGAATATGTCCAGACGCCGCAGGGGTATATAATAAAGAACCCCGACACAAAGATCGTCGTTACCTACCGCTACCCACGCTGGATCGATCGGGATAAAGCATCCAGGGAATTACAAAAAGAGTGGGATGCATTGGTCCAGAACGCTATGGTCCATGAGAAAGGCCATGGTGCGATCGCCAAGGAGGGGGCATATGCTGTCGAAAAGGCTTTAATGGCGGTTCCGTCTCACAAAGATATCCGGATATTCAGCGGGCGGGTAAACGCCGCGGGATCGAAGGTAATACGCGATTATACAATAAAAGAGCAGCAATACGATAAACGCACGAATTACGGGCGGCGTCAGGACGCGGCCGATCAGCCCGATCGCCCGGTATAGTTCTAGGGACGGTTCCGCCGCTGAACCCACACCCGTCCCAGCAACAAACCCAGACCTGTCCCAAAGAATATGTGCTATTTTCCTTATGAGTATGAAGTCTTCAGAAAAACGGCTTAAATTTCTTTTGTCTTGCGGGCGCCTTTATCCTCCGGCAGGTCCGGTAAACTCCTGCACCCGCGGCTTAAGGATATATTGACAGGGTAGCGGCATTATGGTAAAATGATAATGATAATCAATATCATATATGGGGGTGTAGCTATGCCGCGTTCAGAAGAAATAAAGAAACTGGAAAAATATTTAGCTCAAAAGAAGCTGAAGCAGAGCGAACAGAGGCTTAGCATCCTCGATGTTTTTGCGGGGGGCGATAAACATCTAACGGCCGATGAGATATACCGGGAAGTAAAAAAGAAGCATCCGGGGATAGGGTATGCAACAATATACAGGACCCTGAAACTCCTTGTAGCGGCCGGTTTATGCAGAGTCGTCCAGTGCGAGACCGGTATATGCAGGTATGAATACCAGGCCGAGTCAAGACATCACGACCACTTGATATGCACTAAGTGCGGCATGTTTGTGGAGGTCGTGGAGCCGGAGATCGAGCGTCTGCAGGATAAGCTCTTTAAGAAGCACGGATTTCATCCTGAAAGGCATAGGATGGAGCTTTACGGGGTTTGCAGGAAATGTAATAAGTGATTTTTTTATTTTTATAATAATAAGAATCCGTATCATGAAAAAGCGGGGAGAGAGATGAAAATTATGAAGCTCAGTGATCTTCCGGTAAAAGGAACATGCCGCGTTGTGAAAGTTTCCGGCGAAAAGGCAATAAAGAAAAGGCTTCTTGAAATGGGGTTTGTCAGAGGCACCGAGATATATGTTAAAAAAGTAGCGCCGCTGGCAGATCCCATGGAGTTGGTGCTAAAAGGATTTCATCTGTCCCTGCGTAGGGAAGAAGCCAAAGACGTTCTTGTAGAAAAAATTTAAAGTTTAAGGTTCGCGCTCGACAGAAATATGGCGTATTGTGCGCACATAGTCGCGGTACAGGGGGATTTGTGAACGAAAAAAAACGCATAAAGATAGCGCTTGCAGGCAACCCGAACTCCGGGAAATCATGTATTTTTAATGCCCTGACAGGCTCTAACCAGCGCGTCGGGAATTGGGCAGGTGTAACGGTCGAAAAAAAAGAAGGATACGCGAAATTCGGAAATTACGAGATCGAAGTTGTGGACCTGCCCGGAACATACAGCCTTACCGCGTTTTCAATGGAAGAGCTTGTCGCAAGGGATTTTATAATAAAGGAGGATCCCGATGTTGTCATAAACGTTATAGATTCGACAAACCTTGAGCGTAACCTTTACCTCACGACCCAGCTTATCGAGCTTGGGGTAAAAGCTGTTGTGGCGCTTAATATGAGCGATGAGGCAAAACATAAAGGCATCATTATCGATATCCGGAAGCTCGGCGAGCTTCTCGGTATGCCTGTCGTTGAGACTGTCGGGACAAGGGGCATCGGCATACAGGATCTGCTCCGCGAGGCCGTAGCGGTGCATGAGTCGAAAGAGCCGCTTTCCAGGCACATACATATCAATTACGGGGGAGAGGTCGAAGAGGAGATAAAAAAAATACAGGCTGCGCTCAAAAAAGACCGGGATCTGACTGAGGCGTTCTCGACCAGATGGCTTGCCGTAAAACTGCTCGAGCACGATAAGCAGGTCAGGGACGATATCATAGCCAAGGCTGGGGCAACGGATGTTATCCTGAAGCAGATTGAAACGAGCCACGCGCATATAGAGAAAATACTGGGCGACGAATCGGAGATCATCCTTGCTGACGCACGGTACGGCTTTATAAAAGGTGTGCTGCATGAGGTTTACATCCACCGGGCTTTTGACAGGATAACGATTTCGGACAGGATAGATACAATTCTGACCAATAGGCTCCTTGGTATACCCATACTGCTCGGGCTTTTATGGGTCATGTTCCAGACTACATTCACCTTGGGAAAATATCCTATGGGCATGATAGGCGGGCTGATCGGGCATATAAGCGCATTTCTTTCAAACACAATGCCCGATGGGTTGATAAAGGATCTTGTTGTGAACGGCATTGTGTCCGGCGTGGGCGGGGTGATAGTCTTTCTGCCGAATATCATGATACTGTTCTTTTTCATATCGATTTTTGAGGATACCGGTTATATGGCAAGGGCGGCTTTCATTATGGACAGAGTCATGCATACGCTCGGGCTTCACGGAAAAAGTTTTATACCCATGATCATGGGTTTCGGATGCAATACCTCGGCTATAATGGGCACCAGAATGCTCGAGAACAAAACCGACAGGCTGTTGACGATATTGATCAACCCCCTTATAAGCTGCAGCGCGCGGCTGCCTGTCTATATTCTTCTGGCGGGCACATTCTTCGGGAGAAACGCGGGTAACGTGATCTTTGCCGTTTATATGACGGGAATTGTCCTGGCTATACTGGTGGGCCGGCTTTTCAGGAAAACTATTTTTAAAGGCGAAGCAGCGCCGTTTGTCATGGAACTTCCGCCGTATCGCCTGCCGTTGCTTAAAAGCGTTGCTATACATATGTGGGAAAAGGGCTCGGTTTTTCTCAGAAAAGTCGGCGGAATAATTTTGGCCGCGTCTATCGTGGTCTGGTTTCTCATGTCATTTCCGAGAACCGCGGAATATAAAATGGAGCAAAGCTACGCCGGGCAGATAGGAAAGTTTGTGGCGCCGGTCCTGGAACCTCTGGGGTTCGGATGGAAAGGCGGGATAGCGCTTATTACGGGAATAGCCGCGAAAGAGATAGTCGTTTCAACGTTTGGCGTGCTTTATAATGTAGGTGAAAACGAGGTTGACAGGATGGAAAAATTGCAGAATGCCTTGAGAAAAGACATGACCCCGCTCGCGGCTCTATCGTTCATGTTATTCACGCTGATATATATTCCCTGCATGGGCACGCTCGGCGTGATGTACCGCGAGCTCGGCAGCGCAAAGTGGGCGTTATTCGCGGTAGGATACAGCTTGACCCTGGCGTGGCTGGTATCATTCGTCGTGTACCGGGGCGGAATGTTATTGGGGGTTAGATAGCGGGCGGGGAGGGATCATGGAAATCTTTATAGTAGCGTTGATATGTCTTGCGGCGGTATTTGTGCTGGGAAGGCACCTCAAGAACTCTTTCAATGAAAATGAGGCGTGCAAGAATTGCAGCCTGAGAAAATCAGGCGCCTGCGGCAAGTGCACGATCAAAAAGAGCTGATATCCTGTTGTGAACCGATGACGGAAGGCCCTGCCTCGTGACCCTGTCCCGCGGCTGCTTTTAAGGCGTTGACAAACGATGAGGGTATGTTATACTTGTTATGAACATATGTTCATAACAAACAGTAGGAGGCCGTGCGGTTTGCCCGATGAATAATCTTAAGAAATTATATTGGCTTATCGGCATATTTATCGTGAGGTATTTCCTGCCCTTGGGTAACCCCAAGGTAACGAACGCCATATTCGAGGCGTTCAAACTTCTCCAGTGGTATATTATCAATCATAC
>JAQURW010000187.1 GCA_028715425.1 Candidatus Omnitrophota bacterium | reverse complement strand
TACTCCTTATTAACGCTCCCTATATCGATGTCTACGGCCCTATAAAATTGGCTGCAGGAAGGTATTTCCCCCTGGGGCTGGGATACATTGCGGCTGTGCTTCGCGATCATGGTTTTACGGTCAGGCTTATCGACCCCGAGGCGCAATCGCTTGCTATCGGGGATATCGCGGATATAATACGCGCGGATAAGCCGATGACGGTCGGCATCAGTTCCGCGACGCCGAATTTCTCAAGCGCCGTAAAGATCGCCGGGCTGGCGAAAGAGATCGACCCCGGAATAAAGGTCGTTGCCGGCGGTATACACGCCTCGGCGCTTCCCGAACTTGTCCTTGAACAAACCGGCGCTTTTGATATCGTGGTCATCGGCGAAGGCGAGAATACCATGGTGGAGCTTGCCCGCGCCTTTCAGGAAGGTACCGGTTACGAAGGCGTAGCCGGTATAGCATACCGGAAACAGGGGATCATTACCAGGACAGCGCCCAGGCCGTTCATACAGGATGTCGATTCTCTGCCGCTGCCGGCACGCGACCTCATCGATATAGCGCTTTTTTTTCCGAATCTGTTTAATATACGTAAAAGGCGCACGGCAGGCATGATCACCTCCCGCGGGTGCCCGTTCAAATGTTATTTCTGCGCTTCTCACATTACCATGGGGGCCGGGTACCGGCCCCATTCGAGCGGCCGTGTGTTCGATGAGTTGTCGATGCTGGTCAGGGACTATGGTGTCCAGCAGGTTTTGTTTATGGACGATACCTTTACCTTTGACCGCAAACGTCTTATCGATATCTGCGAGCGTATCCTCCGAAGCGCTCTTCATGTCGACTGGCACTGCTTTGCTCGTGTAAGCGATGTCGATAAAGAGACATTGGCGCTGATGGAAAAGGCCGGGTGTTCGTCCATAGGGTTCGGCGTCGAATCAGGCGATGAGGAAGTCCTGAAAGGGATCAAAAAGGGGATCACCCTGGGACAGGTCCGGCAGGCCTTTGCCTTAAGTAACCTGACCCGCATGAGGACGCAGGCTTTTTTTGTGTTCGGCAGTAAACATGAGACGAACCGGACTATCGATACGACGATCAGCCTGGCAAAAGAACTGAAGCCTCATCTGGCCTTTTTCAACATTCTGACGCCGTATCCCGGTACCAGGGCATTCGACGATATCGGTATCAAGGATCCCGGGGCTATAACGAACTGGGATGATTTTGTCGCTATCGGGCCGCGAGCCTCGCTCGGGGTCGGGACATTATCCAACAACGATCTGGTGAGGGCCATGCATAAGGCGTACAAGGCCTATTACCTGAGGTTAGGTGCGCTTATGCGGATACTATGTTCGTTCAGGTCATGGTATGAGTTTTTTCAATATGTAAAGGGCGGCATGGCGCTCGTCCTGCAGATGGTGCAGTGGAGAACGGGCGGGGAGAAAAAGGCATGAAAGATGTTGTGGTCATTATCCCTGCGTATAACGAGGAAGAATCGTTGTCGCGGCTCCTTCCCGAGATCAGGGCCGCGGTTCCCGAATACGATATCATCGTCATCAATGACGGATCGTCTGACAGGACCGAAGAGGTGGCAGGGAATGCAGGCGTGAGGAGCATAAGCCTTCCGTTCAACTGCGGGATAGGCGCGGCAGTCCAGACCGGGTTTCGTTATGCCGTCGAAAAAGGCTATAGCGTGGCCGTGCAGGTAGACGGCGACGGCCAGCATGATCCCGGGTTCATACGTCCTTTGGTGGCTGCCCTTCGCGAAGGAAAGCTCGATGTCGCCATCGGTTCGCGGTTCCTCGAAAAAAAAGGTTTTCAGGCGACACCGCTACGCAGATTCGGTATATGGATATTCCAGACGGTCAACAGCCGGATCCTGGGCCAGACCGTTACGGACAATACGTCGGGGTTCCGCGCATATTCCAACAGGGCATTTTCGTTCCTTGCGGATGATTACCCGTGCGATTATCCGGAACCTGAAGCCGTCGTAACGTTAGGGCTCAAGGGATTTGTTATCAGGGAAATACCGGTCGGGATGCGCGAGCGGCTGGGCGGAGAGTCGTCGATCGTCAACCTGCGGCCTGTGTATTACATGACAAAAGTCTTATTGGCGACATTCATGAACCTGGTGCGCGCGTTATTAGCGAGGAGGAGACCCGCATGATTAACCAGATGAACTACATATCCCTGGTTGCCGGAGCCGCCCTTTTGGCGGTTATCCTGCACCTGGTGCGGACAAAACGGTTGAGCGAAAAATATTCGCTCCTCTGGCTTTTCTCGGCGCTTGTCATGATACTCCTGTCCGTATGGCGGGGGCTCCTGGACGTTGTGGCCCATATATTCGGGATCTATTATCCGCCGTCGTTTTTGTTCCTCGTGGCGCTGTTTTTAAGTATCATGATGGGGCTACATTTTTCGATAGTCATTACCAAATTGTCCGACCGTTCGGTCCGCATGGCGCAGGAGATAGCGCTTCTTAAAGACAAGATCAGGGAACTCGAAGGGAAGGACAAACGATGACGAACCATGCCCCGGCGCCTGTTCTTATTTTTAACCGGAAACAGTGGCAGTATGTCCTTGCGGCATGGGTCGTTATGTGGATATTTTTCTTTTGCAAGGACTTGCTGACCAAGGGGTATTTGAACGATTATAAGGAGCTTCTTGCCCGGCCGACCCTTGAAGGAAAACGATCATGGGTGACCGGAGACCGTTTGTACGAACTGATACAGCTATGCCGTACGGTTATACCGGAGAACGCCACCTTCGGGTACGACGGGATCAAGGATCAGTCGCTCAGCGATTGGCGCACGCGGTATTACCTGTACCCGCGTTTACGATCGGATGATCCCGATTATCTTATTGTGTTTGGCGGCACGGCAGGCGCGCGGCCGGACCGGGGCGGGTGGCGGCCGTATAAAAGCCTGGACCGCGAACGCTTTATTTTAAAAAAGGCACCATGAAAGATCTTATATTGATCCTTGCATCGCAGGGCTTTGCGCTCGGTATCGGATGGGCGTTTGTTTCGCTTATTTTAGCCCGGAACGATAACAGGATCGGACGGCTGGAGATGGCGGCCCTGTCGTATGTGATCGGGATGGGATGTATAGGGCTCTCAATGATGTCGTTCTATCTCCTCCGGATTCCTTTTAGCATGATGACGTTTTATTGTCCGCTTGCGGGTATCGCTCTTGTGTGTATTTTCTTTTATGGCGCCTCGGGGCGGATCGCGCCTGCGGTGGGCGGTACCGCGCCAAAGCCTCTCTCAACGATCGATGTTTTTTTTATTGCGGGAATTGTCTTCGGGATCGCATATTCTTTTTTCTCGGCGCTTATCAAGCCCATGGAAAGTTATGACGGCGTCGGCGCGTTTGCGATCAAAGCGAAGATCTTTTTTCTGGCCCGCGGTATCCCGGCGGATTATTTTTCGACTATCGCCAACAATTTCCCGCATCCGGCGTATCCGTATATGGTGCCGCTCCAGGAGGCCTTCGGCTTTATGAGCATGGGTTCGTTTAACGACCTTCTGGTCAAGATCGTGTTTCCGCTCCATCTCGCGGCATTTCTGGTCCTCTTCTATTGCGGGATCAAGGCGTTTACGAACCGCCGGTCGGCTCTTATGGCTACTTTTTTATTGTCGAGTATGTATGAGTTTAACCGTTTTGCCGCGCTCGGATATACCGATACCCATTTTGCGCTCTATCTTGTGATCGGGTTCCTGTTTTGGTACCGGGCAATTGCTCAGGGAAAGATCAACGCCCCGCTTGTCGTCATCAGCGGCATACTGGGGGCTTTTTCTTATTTTACCAAGGATATAGGGATCATAGCCCCGGCAGCTGTTTTTATCTTAGCGCTTGTCTATGCATTCCAGACGAGATCGTTCAAGGGAGGGGTGTGGCTCCTTTTTCTTTACGGTGCGGCGTTTGTCCTGGCTGCATCCCCGTGGTTATTGACAAAGGCTTCTGCCGGATTGACGCAACCGTTCATAACGCACAAGACCTTTGACGTAGGCGTCATGGCGCCGCTTGCCGTGCGCCGCGTTGTGCCGGTACTCTACGAATTCCAGACCCATGTTTTCAATCCCAAAGAATGGAACCTTCTCTGGCCTGTTTTTTTTATTCTTTTTATCATTAACTGGCGTGTGCTGTTTACTGCCGGGTTTCGGTATATATCGATTTTTATTCTGGTAACGCTGGCAGCGTACGGTTTATTTTATTTGACCGTCGATACGGTCATCTACGGCGATTATGGGGCCTATGCGGAAAGCCTTAAGGCAGGCATGAACCGTCACCTTATATCGGTTGCGCCGCTTGCCCTTATATGGCTGGCTGTCCTTTTCAAGGATATGACACATGAGTGAAGTAACGGCTGATCGTAAGATACCGGGCATATCTTTTTTTTGTCCGGCATACCATGACGCGCTTAACCTGCCGCTGGTGATCAAAAAGGCGGACCGGATATTGTCGGAACTGTGCGACGACTATGAGATGATCGTTATTAACGACGGGAGCCCGGACAGCACGGGGTATGTAGCCGAGGAATTGTCGCGCCGCTACCATAAACTTAAAGTCGTCCATCACGTAAGGAACCTCGGCTATGCCGAGGCCCTGAAGACAGGATTTCAGACGGCCGCACGATTCGACTATATCCTGTTTACCGACGGGGATAATCAATATGATATCGAATATTTTAAGGCTATGGCG
>JAQURW010000018.1 GCA_028715425.1 Candidatus Omnitrophota bacterium | reverse complement strand
GCGGTGGGCATCCATATGATACTTGCGACGCAGCGGCCGTCGGTTGACGTTATTACGGGTGTCATCAAGGCGAATTTTCCGGCAAGGATATCGTTCAAGGTCGCTTCGAAAGTCGATTCGCGTACGGTCCTTGATATGAACGGCGCGGAAAAACTCCTGGGCAGGGGGGATATGCTTATCGTCGAGCCCGGCAGCGATAAACCGGTGCGCGCGCAGGGCAGCCTTGTCTTTGATGAGGAGATCGAAAAGGTGACCGAATTTATTAAGGCGCAGCGCGATGCCGAATATGTCGAGGCAATGATGAAGTCGCCCAAACACGGCCAGGGCGGATCGAAATTTCAGAAGGACCAGGTCTATGATGAGGCCGTCAGGCTGGTCATTACGAATCAGCAGGCATCGGTCTCGCTCCTCCAACGCAAACTCGGCGTCGGGTACCAGAAGGCCGCACG
Source organism: Candidatus Omnitrophota bacterium (assembly GCA_028715425.1). Classification (GTDB taxonomy): domain Bacteria; phylum Omnitrophota; class Gorgyraeia; order JABMRN01; family JABMRN01; genus JAQURW01. The sequence continues at coordinate 17,284 of JAQURW010000018.1, read as the reverse complement.
CCTTATCGATATGATGGAAGACGAAGGTATCGTCGGGCCGTATCAGGGATCAAAACCGCGGGAAGTTCTTGTGGACGATCACGATCATGTCGAACCAACCAACGAGGAAAACGATGAATCAGAAACCCTTAAATAAAAAAACGGATAAACCTGCGGGGCGCGGTGTCCGTGACGCTCAAGATATCGGCAAATTACTGGAAAGTGCCCGCACCGGAAAAGGCCTGACCATAGATGCGGTCAATAAAAAGACGCATATCCATACACGGGTCCTGAAAAATCTTGAGGCAGGCATCCCGGACGAAGCCTTGAGCGAGATCTATACAAAAGGCTTCCTCAAGAAATATGCAACCTTCCTCGGGCTTTCGGGCAATGAGGCGGTCAAAGAATATCTCGAACGGCTTCTGCCCAAAGACGCCTCGAAAGACACCTCCGGCCAAAAACTGTTCATTGAAGCCCGCGATGAGTCCGAACTCGACATGGAAAAATACATACCGCTCCTTGTTGTCGGTGTGGGGGTGATACTGGTTTCGGCGGTAGCGGTCTTCGGTATTGTCAAACTGCGGCATTTTATCGCGGCCCACCCTTTTAAGGTCACGGGAACGGTACCGGCGCAGAGGGCCGCGTTACCGGCCGCCGTGTCCCGCCAGGCAAAAAATACGGAACAGGCACAGTCCCCGTCACGGTCGCGCCAAAAAACAGGGCCCGTTACGGTCTCGATCCTTACCAACGACGATGTCTGGTTGAGCCTTGAACGGGACGGCAGTATCGTTTTTAAGGGGGTGCTTCACCGCGGCGCCAGCGAATCGTGGACCTGCGAGAAGCAGATCAAACTGCGCGCCGGAAAACTCGAAGTTCTTGAGTTCACCATAAACGGCAAGTATCTCGGCAAAATCGGTAAAGGCGTCGAGGATGTCGTTATCGATGCCCGCGGCGCGCGGATCTCAAGCGCGAAACGCAGTAAGTAGCCAAGGGCATAATGCCTTCTTCAAACCGCCTCGGATCATCCGTCTTCCTTGTGAGCCTTGGATGCCCCAGAAATCTCGTCGATAGCGAAGTCCTTATCGGTATCCTCAAAAAAGCCCGGTGTGCCGTTACCGACGACATACACAAGGCCGGTATTTATATCGTTAATACCTGCGCTTTTATAGACGATGCAAAACGCGAATCGATCGATACGATCCTTGAGCTTGCCGCGCATAAGAAAGAACGGACCGGGAAGGGGGAGACGCCGGCGCTTCTCATAGTAGCCGGTTGTCTGCCGCAACGGTATGGCGGCGAGATCGGCCGCACAATCCCGGAGATAGACGCTGTTTTCGGGACCGCGGACTTTATCCGGATCCCCGATTTTATCAAGAAACATACCGACGGCCCCAGGGCGGTCATCAGTAAGACCCCCCGGTTTTTGTATGACCATCATTCTAGACGTGAGCTTATAACCCCTTGTCATTACGCTTATATCAAAATACAGGAAGGCTGCAAAAATCACTGCAGTTTTTGCGTTATTCCGTCCATCCGCGGTCCGTACCGGAGCAGACAGTTATCGTCGGTTCTTGCCGAGATCAAAGATTTGCGTTCCCGGCATCGCCTGCGTGAGGTTAACCTGATCGGACAGGATACGACCCTGTACGGGATCGACCGTTACCGGCATATCCGTATCGCGGAACTGGTCAGCAAGGCCGCGCGCATTATGGACAACGGATGGGTCCGGCTTCTCTACGGCCATCCGGCGCATGTCACCGACGAGCTCATCGGGGTGATCGCCCGTGAGCGTTCTGTCTGTAAATATATGGACCTTCCCATTCAGCATTGTAATGACCGTATCCTGAAAATCATGAACCGCCGCGTAACTAAAAAAGAGATCGTTACCCTTATCGATAAAATACGGAAAAGGATACCCGGTGTCGCCCTGCGTACTTCGGTCATGACCGGTTTCCCGGGCGAGACCCGCAGAGAATTTGAAGAACTTGTCGGATTTATTAAAGAGATGCGTTTCGAACGTCTGGGTGCCTTTACCTATTCGCGCGAAGAAAGGACCAGGGCTTCGGGGCTTCCCGGACAGGTGTCGGAGCATGAAAAAGCCGAAAGATATGATATACTATTAAGGACCCAGAAAGAGATAGCAGGCCTTATAAACCGGGGCTATCAGAATAAGATTGTCAGTGTCCTGATCGATGAAGCGGCGGATGATAAGGGTTTGTATTACGGCAGGACCGGGCATGATGCCCCTGAGGTTGACGGCGGTTGTTTTGTCAGATCGAAACGGGCGCTCACCCCGGGGATGTTTGTAGAGGTGCGGGTTGTCGATACTCTGGAATATGATCTGGTTGGTGAAGTGTTATAACTGTTGTTGAAATGGGCTCCTCAGAATGACACTGTTCGTTGGAAATAAAACATGACATTATCGAATAAGCTGACAATCTCACGTATCTTTTTAACGTTCGTTTTTATGTTTTTTTTGTTCTCGCGCGGTGTTCCTGCCAAGGCGGCGGCGCTTGTCTTTTTCATCGCGGCGACGGTCACGGATTATCTCGACGGTTTTTTTGCCAAAACGAGGAATGAGATCACGAATTTCGGCAAGATCATGGATCCGATAGCCGATAAGATACTTACCCTGGCCGCCTTTCTGGCCTTTGTCGAAATGGAACTCGTTCCCGCATGGATAGTGGTGATCATTATCCTCCGGGAGCTTGTTATAACAGGATTGCGGCTGGCGGCGCTTGCCAAGGGCGAGGTCATGGCAGCGGGCCGCGGCGGCAAGCATAAGACTGTTTCGCAGATGATCTCGATTTTTACTATACTTATTTTTATCCTTTTTAAAGAAGCCGGCGTCGATGTATTCCGGTTCTGGAACACATCGTTCGAGTACTGGTACCGGCAAATAATATTTATCCTTATGATCGTCACGGTTATACTGACCGTTATAAGCGGCGCATCGTATATTGTGCGGAATAAGAAATATCTGTTTAATTCACGTTACTAGCGGTTAGCGTATAGGCCATCGCTATAATAAACGATACTTGCTAACCGCTATCCGCTGAAAGAGGAGTATATGGTCCGTTTTATTGCGACCTGCGGTTACCTGGGTTATCTTCCCGCGTCGGGGACCTGCGCGAGCCTTGCGGCGTTAGGCGTTTATTATGCGGTTCGTAACCATCCCGTCGTTATTCTGGTTCTCACGGCATGTTTGCTCATCGCCGGGTTCTGGGCAAGCGGTAAGATGGAGGATATGGCCGGCCGAAAAGACCCTCACGAGATCGTTATCGACGAGTTTTCGGCTCAACTCCTGGTCTTTGTTTTTGTGCCCTACAGCCTTTGGGCCATGATAACCGGTTTTTTTCTTTTCAGGCTGTTGGATATCGTAAAGCTGCCTCCGGTCAGGAGGCTCGAATCCCTGCCGAGGGGGATCGGGATCATGTGCGATGATATCGCGGTCGCGCTCGTTATTAATGCCGGATTTCATTTATTTCGTCTAATGGCACCATAACCGAAAGGAGTCACAATGAGAAAGTATGGTATCTGGATCATGATTTTTGTGTTCTTCGCCGCCTGCAATGTCTATGCGGCCACCAACCTGTACGAAAAGTACGCAAAAAACAAGGCAGTGAAGATCTTCCTGAACAATGTTGTGAATGATACCGGGAAACCGGATGCGAGCGTTGACGTGTTTAAGAAGGCTTTTAAAGATGAACTTGCCGGCCGGATGAGTGTGAAGCTCGAATCAGCCGCAAGTCAGGCCGATGCGGATGTCGTGGTCGATGCTAAGATAAAATCGTTTGAGTTCAAATCGCGTGTATTGCCGCGTTTCACCGGCGCCGAAACCCTCGCAGCCGACATGACTGCCCCGAAAAGTTACGCGAAACTTATCGTCGAGTATACGGTGACCTCCGTGAAGACCGGGAAAGAGCTCCTAAAATATCCTAATTTTACGACCGAAGAGCTGCGTCCGGTCGCGCATATGGAGGGCGAGAAGGGGTATATGTGGGGGATCAGCCTCAACATAAAGCGATTTGTCTACCGCGCTTTTTGTAAGCAGAAGAATGCGAGATCGTAACGAAAGAAAGGGATCATGCCCGGTAAGGTCAGTATTGTCATTCCGGTCTGTAACCAGGTAGGGTATACGCGGATCTGCATGGATTATCTGCGTAAAAATACCGACGGCTGCAACACGCCGTTCGAACTGGTGATCATCGATAACGGTTCTACCGACGCTACCGGCAGCTTTTTTAAGGATCTGGCCCGGGATACGGACGTTCGCTATATCCGCAACGACCGTAATCTCGGGCCGATCATTGCCCTGAACCAGGGCATCAAGGCCGCACGCGGTGACGTAGTCTTGACCATGCATAACGACCTCGTCGTATTTGAAGAGGGATGGCTTAAAAAAATAAGAGACCTTTTATTGTCGGATGCGTCTATCGGCCTCGTCGGCCTGGCCGGCCGCAAGAGGATCGATAAACGCGGTGTGGTTGACGAGGCGTCGCTGGTGCATCATCTCTGTAACGAGAACCTGAATGCGCCGATGACCCTTCCTTACGACGAAGTAGCAGTTCTGGACGGTGTTTCGATCGCTGCACGGAAGGCGGTTTTTGAAAAAATAAGATGTTTCGACGAAGTCTACGGGTATATGCATTTTTACGACCTCGACATATCCCTTAAATCGCGTAAGCACGGCTTTAAGAATGTGGTGATCAATGTCGAGGCCCTGCATATCTTTAACGGCGGGGTGACAAGAAAGACCGCCGCCTACAAAAACCTTGTCCCTAACGATACCAAGCTTCTCGACCATAACGCAGCCATTTTTTTCAAGAAATGGCGCGGAGACCTGCCAATTAATATTTTATCAAAAAATAGTTGACAAATAATCAATTTTATGGATAATAGAAAAGACGCGTGAAATGGGGTAGTAAATTCACGCGTCTCCGGTACGAACCGCCCTGAATGGGTGTGTACCTTGCTTATGAAGCTATTCTATACCCGCTGCCGGATTTGTCAAGCCCAAACTATGCGTTGCTATGGCGATATTTTTGGTCAATTCATAGTTTAAGATCGACGAGTCGATACTACCCGTTGAAACTAATTTTTATCCCGTAGTGCGGGGTGTCCGGCCGATAGGGCATGCGGTGTTCGCATGTCTTTAGGCCGGACACTTACGGGATCCCGCATATTGCCCGCGCTTTCCAAAAAGGATATAACGATGATACATAGAACTATGCGAAGTGCGATAATCGTGGCGGTATGGGTTGTCTCGGTCGGTTCTTATGCGATATTCGCTGATGCCGTATGGCGCAAAATACCCGGGATCCCTCATAACGGCCGCATTACCGCTGTCGCGTGCCTGCAGGGCCGGCAGGCGTTTTATTTTCTCGGTGTCGACGGTTATCTTTTCCGGAAGGGTGACGCTGACGGGGCCTGGAAAAAGGTCTTTACCTGCGACGGAGAATATAAAGGAATAAACGATATCTATATATACCGGAATACGATAGTTTATGTTGCCACCAAGAACGGTATTTACAGATCGTATGATGCGGGCGATACTTGGGAAAAGATCTTTAAATGGAAATTACAAAAGACACGGGACGTCAAGGCGTGCGCCATAGACGGCACAGGCACAATGTATATACTCACTAATACGGTACTTTACCGGGTACCGAAGGATACAGATGCCTGGGAAAAGATTTATACCGTCGGCGTCCCTGAAGAAAAGTCAACTGACGAAAATGTGACTGCCGAATCCGAGGAAACGGCTCTTCTTAATCATGTAACCGCCGATACAAAAGGGGTGTTGTACCTTTCCACTAATACGGGGATTTTTTCATTAGGGCCGGGCGCTTTACGTTGGGAAAAATTTGCCGGTACCGGCCTCGGCAATAGCGGAGTGCGTTTTTGTCTTGTCGGCGATACCGGTATGATGTATGCGGCCACAGGATTCGGTGTTTATGTCTATGATAGCGTCCGGCAGGCCTGGAGCCCTCTTTACAAAGGATTAGAGAATCTTGCGTGCAATAGTCTTGCGCTGGATCCCCGTGATAAGAGTATTCTTTGGTGCGCGGCAGACCAGGCGCTTTATACGACTGCGCCGGTCGTGGACGACACCGGCCGGTCCGGCATCGATCTTTCGCTGGAGCCGTCGGTCAAAGATGTCCAGGCCATGGCTGTCCGCTATGCCGAAGTAAGCCCGGAAAAGATCAAAAAATGGCGCAAGGATGCGCAGATAAAGGCGCTTTTGCCCAAAGTCTCGTTCGGCCTTGATCACCAATCGGACAATACGTATGAGATCTATACCGGCGCAACGTCCCATTATACTGTCGACGGACCCATGGACTATTCAGACGGGTGGGATGTGACGCTTTCGTGGGAATTAGGAGACCTTATTTATAGCGATGCCCAGACATCGATCGATTCGAGAAGTAAACTCATGGTCGAACTCAGGAACGACATTATGGCAGACGTGACGCGCCTTTATTTCGAACGCAGGCGGCTTCAAATCGAGCTGGCGCAATTGCCGCCTGAGGAAAAGCTCATCAGCGCGGACAAGGATCTGCGGATACAGGAACTTACCGCCACGTTGGATGCATATACGGGCGGAGAGTTTTCTGAGGCGGTTGAGACGGTGCATGAATAGATTCCTCCCGTTACACTTCTTCGACAATCTTTTTACCTCTCTGTGACAAGCCGGTCTGCATAATTGATACAATATCGTTTATGATAGTATTTAATAGAATACTTTCGGTCATAACTCTAGGCGCCTTATTGTGCTCAGATATCGGTTTTGTGGCCGAGAGACCTTTCCACAGCGGCCATTCATGCCTTGCGCCCTGGACCACATTCGGTATCCCGGATCTATCCAGAGAAATGCTCATCGATCTGTATCGGAAGAACCGTCTTATCTGGATTGCCCATGGGCCTCGCTATAAGAGGCTCTTAAGACGGTATCACGGAGATGCCCTTCTATTGCGGTCCGGCAGGTATCTGGTCTCGGAAAAGACCGCTCACGACGACTTTTTGCTGATCCGCGCCGTTACGCATGAGGATTTCGAGATACTTATGCAAGAGACCGAGCGATCATCTTCCGAGACGTATCGGGCCCTTTTTTCGAGGATCATGAGAGATGATCGAATAATAACGGCATATCGGAAGTTGTCGCGCCATGATCTCAAAAAAGAAAAACTTATTTTTAACGACATTATGGCCGCTGCCTTTGAGATATATTTTCTGCGCGAGCATCATGTGGCCAGCTATGATACCGGACTGACACGGAATGAGATCGCCTTTTTTGAACTGATGAGACCGGTTATCGAGGAAAAGGACGGCAGAGGGGCGTATAAAAATTTTAAAAAGGAATTTTACAGCATTAATGACCGGCTGCCGGCTGTCCTGCAATACCAGAAGGACGCCAAAACGCGGTTTATAACGACTGCGCGGCGCAAGGATTACGAAGAAAGAAGGCCCAAGCGTAACGCATTATACACAAAACCGGTCGTGAAAAACGGTAGGTTGGTCAAGGGGACCTTGATCGGGTATTTCCCGAGGAATGTCCCTCCTGAAGTGCTGGAAAAAAATCCCGATTGCGCGCTGGCTGAAGTGGTGGTAAAAAAAAGCGGCATCGTAACCATAAACAACGAGAAACTGGGCTCTAAATATAAGCCGGGTGATCACCTTCTCATTATCAGGAAAGACGGGCGCTGGTCGAAGATATATAACCAGCGCGGTAAGGTCCAGTTTTTTAAATATGACCGGGACGCCGATAATGCCGTTTACACACATCCCGTCATCAAGAACGGGAAATTGGCTGGCGGGGATTTTCAAAGGGCTTTTCTCTATGACGCCGGATGGAATGACACGGTCGGTAAGTATAAGACATTTGCCCTGGCCAATGTCACGGTCTCCGGTGTGAAATTTAAACGGTTCGGCGTGGTGTTCGGCATGCATTTTGGCGGTTACCGCGGTCAAAAACTCCTTGTTTATTTTGAAAATAAAAAACCGGTCAAGATCTACGATGCGGCCGGAAAATCGATCGAGTTTTGGGGCGATTCCGGCTCGAGGAATGCCTTGTATGTTAAGGCAAAGATCGTCGATGGCAAGAGGGCCGGCGGAAAATTCGTAAAGTCATTTCCCTATAAGATGCCGGGGCTATTAACGTCAAATCCCGACTGTGTCGTGGAAAATTGTGAATCGAATGCGTTAGGGACTTTGCGCCTGGGCATTTATACCCTCTCGCAGCGCATGCCTAAGAAGGTGCGTGGGTATACGGTTGAATTCAAGGCAGGCATACCCGTCAAGATGTACGATCCGAAGGGTAAGCCGGTGCCCTTTTGGGGGGATAAGGACGCGAAGAACGCTCTCTATGTTATCGGAAAAGCCGGGAAGGAAAAATTCGTCAGATCCTTTCTTAACCATGTTCCGCGTAACATCCTGAAAAAATACCCGGATTCCATAGCAAAAAACTGCGAGATTTCAAGGACCGGAGGCTTTAGATTCGGCGTTGAATTCTGGCGTCATAAAAAAGGGTTACAAGGCGGTTCGGGCCGGACTGTGCGCTTTGTAAAAGGCGATGTAGACACCATTACCGATCCGTCGGGGAATGTCGTTTACGAGAAGGCTAAAGACGCTCCGGTATCCTACCGGCTTTTTGGCAAGGCCGCAATAATAATAGACGGAAAAGTGTCCGGCGGGAAACCTCTCCTGATCTCGCGTAACGGCTTTTCCAGGAAGGTTTTGGAGAAACATCCGGATTGCATTGTCGAAAATGCGCGGTTTTCTACCCGCGAGAAAAACGAGGCATTCATTCTCTTCGAAAGGCCGTGGGTGAGAATAAAGGGGTGTAAGGGGGAAAAAGGAATCACCGCGGTTTTTAGAAAGGGAGGGTTGTATGAGCTTTATAACAAGGAGGGACGGCTTCTGTGGGCCAGGACGAGGAAACAGGACAGCTACGTGACCATTTTTACCGGAGGTCATATCGAACAGGGGAAGCGGGCGGGCGGCAAGCCTATCGCCCGGAGAAAGATAGGCACCATTGTCCCGGACTCGATATGGGATCAGCATGAGGACCTCATTATCGCGATAGACTATATCGGCAGTTCCGGCAGTATCGCGATGTTCGGCCGGAAACTGGTCAATTCGACCCCTCTTTTAGCCTTCCAGGAAGACATCATCGTCGTGAAGGCGCGGGGCCGCCTGACCGCCGTTTTTGCCAAGGACGGCAGCGAAATACCGGTGAAATTTGCCGGAAACGATGAGGGAGGCGCTTATGAAACCAGGCTTTTCGACCGGCTGCTTGAGAGTCGCGATATCGACAGGCTCATTAAAAACTTCGGTGTAGACGGCGCGTATCGGATACTTTTAAGACTTTATGATTTTACCCCGGTAAACTTGAGAAAATTCGTTACCGGCTATGTTCGATCAATTACCGAAAAGGGATTCTTTGCGCCGGAAAGGACGCTCGGTGAAAATACTTTTTTCGATTCGGTGGGCGAGCTTACGATACCGGAAGATATTTTAAGGAAGGACATCGATATCTTAACGGATGAGATCGTCCGCGCGCTCTATCAGGATATTATTCTTGACCATAATGTCCTGAAAAGACTTGCGCGCGAAAAAAACAATAAATGGATCGGCCCGACGCTCCGGGAAGCCTATAAAAGGGCTTACCGGTATTATGTGAATGTCGGTAACTTCAATATAAGGTGGATCAATGAAAAAGCCGTTACACTCAAATTTTACCAAAAGATGGGCATTAAATACTTGATGGACACCAAAAAGGCCATTCTGGCGGATGAGCCGGGGCTGGGCAAGACGATACAGGCTATCGCGGCGGCCTTGAATATCAATAACGGCAAAGGCGCCAGGAAGGTTCTCGTGGTCTGCCCGAAACACGCCCGGCAGGTGTGGGAAGAGGAAATACGGAGTAAGACTACCGGAGGGCAAACCTCCGTCATACTCGGCGGCGGTACCGGTAAAAAGGCGCGTAAGTCATTGGACAAGGCGCGGTTTGTCATAGTCAATTATGAGGCATTGATAGGTTCTGAGAACCGGCTCAAGGCTGCGCTCAAACAAATGAAATTTGACTGTATTATCCTTGATGAAGCGCATAAGATCAGGAACGAAACCTTACAGACGGACGCTGTCAGGGAGTTTGACGCGCCCTATAAGTTCCTTATTTCCGGGACCCCTCTTGTCGGGAGAAAGCCGTCTAAATTATTCAACCTCGTGAATTGGCTTTATCCGAATATCTTCAAAAATAGGGCGGCATTTTCCAGAAAATACTTCAGCACGGCGCGTCATCTCAAAAGGCTGGGGAAGGACCTCAGAAGCTTTGTCCTGAGAAGGGACAAGAAAAGTTATCTGGATCTTCCTCAGAAAAAATACATAACCATACCGATCCCGTTACGCGCCGAGGAGAGGGAGGTATATGATGCCATAGAGAGGAACTTTGTCGAATGGCAAAAGAAGAGCAGAGATCAGCGAAAAGCTACGCTTCCCACTCTCTTGGCGAAGATCGCCAAGCTGCGGCAGGCGGCGATAGACGTCCGGCTCGTGTCACCTTCGTTTAAAGGCGGTGAGCCGTCAAAGTACCTCGAGTTGGACAAGTTGATCAGCGAGATACGCCAACGGGGCGAGAAGGCCGTGATATTTTCAAATTTCAGAAATGTCGTCATGGCGCTCCGGAAAAGGTATCAAAAGATGGGGCTTACGGTGAATTATCTGGTCGGCGATCTGGGCGTTAATGAAGCCGCGCGCCAGATACGGGAATTCCAGGACAAGGACAATCCTTTGTTTATCGCGACTGAAAAATCCGGCGGCGAGGCCATCACGCTCACCGCCGCCAATAATGTTATCTTTATCGATTCATCATGGACGGTGCAGGAGCGGGATCAGGCTGTCGACAGGGTCCACCGCATCGGCCAGACAAAACAGGTGAGCGTGTATACGTTCCAATCCAATGACACGATCGATGAGTATATACAACACGTTGTCTATGAAAGCGGTGTTGTTTTCAAACTTATGCTTGAAGACGATCCTTCGTCGGAACAACTGTCTCAGGAATTGGTCAAAAAGGTTTTAACCAGGCTCAGCTATTCGTCGAAACTGTTCGAGAGGATAAAAGATCTGCGGACGACCCTGCGGCGCAGGTTTACTAAGAGATACAAAGAGATAGCGGTGCGTTCGACGGATCGAAAAAGAGGTATATACGTCGAGATCAAGGGAGGACATATTGCCGCCGATCTTAAGGCTGCCGACGGCACTGCTCTCAAGGTGCGTTCGTATGAAGAGCTCTTGGCGCGCTCTGCCGGTTATTCGCCGCACTCACGCTCAATTATCAAAGAGGCGTTCCGGGAAGGCATCAAAGAAGAAGTCCTGCAGGGAACACCCGTCAAACGATCCATGCTCTGGATGCTTCTGGGAGCCCTCCGGCGGGAAATAACGAACATAGATTATCATGGCCGCCTTGAGGCGGAGGTTGAAGCCGCCCGGCATGTGCTGTATCTTCTTTTGGAACGTAAGGCGACGACCTTGGCAGGGGTTTCAGAAAAAATTAAAGATGAGGATATCCTTGTGCGCGCCGTATATTTATTGGACTCCAATAACATCTTTAAAGTATTGTCGATGCTGGGTGTGCTGGATAAACAGTTTTATTATGCCAACAACATACTTTCATATGATCAACCCGTAGCAATATATCCGAACGCGGGCAAGATACAATACCGGGATTCGAAAATAGTCGAGAGCATTGCCCCGGGGTTGGAAGATAAGGCGCAAACGGTATTGCCGGGAAATTTTTTCGAATTTTCGTCAAAACGATACCGGGACCTGGAGCATGATGAGGAGTTGCGGCTTGCGCGGGAAGCGGCCAAAGGCAATGTTGCTGCAGAAGAGGCTATCCTTAATGCGAACGGTAAATATGTCGTCAAGACAGCTAAGAGTGTTTTAGCGGGATCGTACAAAAGGTTTGCCGGGACGCGCCATAACGTTCTGCATGGTATCGATATCGAGGAGCTGTGTGCCCAGGGCATGTCCGCGATCGCCGGGCATCTGGAGGGGTATTACGGGGAGTATGGAGCACAAAGGTTCTGGGCATACATGGAGCCCTGCGTACGCAAAGAGATAGGGGCATATGTTTCGGCGTATATCGGGACTCACCTGAAAGAGCGCGCGGAGGCAATCCCCGTCGGGCCGGATGGCGAAACGTTCAGTATGTATGAAGAAGCGGCCGTGCGGGAGACAGAAAGGAAGGACAGGGCCACCGAACAAGCCGGACTTTTGACCAGGGCGCGGCAGACCCTTCTTGCGCGCGGATTTAGTGAGGACGAGGTTGATTTGTTCATGGATTTTTCATCCGGCATGACCGCGCCTGAGCTGGGCCGTAAATACTCTAAAACAAAAAAGGAAACAGAGTCCGTTATCGAACAGGCCAGGTTGGCATTGCGCTCTGAACAGGCCTTTGCCGAGGCCTATCATCCGGCTGATGATACGTCCGGCATGGATAAGGATGCCGAGGCCGTATCTGCTGCATTTATGACTCTCAATGACTACTGCCGCATGTCGGCGGTGCAGCTAAAAAATCAGGTCTCCCGTCTTGGGCAGAATGTGACGAATGCCAAAGAAAAAGCAATATTTCATTTATGCATTCCGGCAGATGTATTTAAGAGATCGTTCGATATTTACGAGGTCTTTAGAAAATTGCGGTTGTTGAGTCCAAAAGTTAAATTTATTTTTGTTGTTTACGGGGTCGATGATGCCGATAAGGAAGCTATTAATCGCCTGGAAACGGATGTTATGCGGAAAAATTTTGAGGTGGGGGATAATTGCTCGTTTGCCTATATATCGTCGGATGAGATACGGGAAAGGACTGAACTGTTAGGATATCCGAACGCGGATAAAGCACTGGAAACTGTTATTGTGAAGGATCTCTACCTTGAAAGGCTTGCTCAACAAAAATTACGCGCATATGAATATCTGGCCCTTGTGACGGGGCCCGTTTCCGATGAAAAGAGAAAAAAGATGCGGCTACGCTTATACAGAGAGACTGGCGGGAACGTATCGGTGCGCATATTAGCGGGCCGGCCCGGAGGCGAAAGTCTCTTTTCCTTGGCCGACGTGATGACGAGCTGGCTTACCGATGTCCAAAACGGTAAGTCATCGTCTCTGGCCGAGATTCTGCCGCCGGTCATCTCGCCTGAAGAAATGATAAGGACCTTGGAGGACAATCTCAATGGTTTGTGGAATCTTCTGAACCAGGTCTAAAGTTTCCATTACACTTCTTCGACAATCCTTTTACCTCTCTGTGACAATATAGACCTCTATATTATGTATAGTATGTCCTGTTATGTGCAATAGATCATATAAGGCATATGTATCTCTCATAGCGTTGTTGCTAACAATAACGTTTGTTACCCAGGATATTGTCTGGGCAAACCCGGATTGTATCGAAACTCCCAGACCTGCAGATTCGCTTGCCGTATGGTCCAGGATGTCCGACCCCTTTTTCAATCTTGAACACCAATTCATGAAACTTTGGGCCTGCGGCATAAATATCCGCGAAAGAGACGTACCGTTGCCCATAAACCTGTCCCGTCTCGGCCAGCGCGGCATCCTGCAATTTCAAAACAAATATCCCGAAGGCGATCAAGTCGTCGTTCCCATAGATCTCTTTGAGGCAGGCGATACCGGGAATGATAAACCCGTTAAAAAATACGAGGCCGTAATCGGGCCGGAATGCCGGGTTGCGATACGCGAGGCAGGGGAGCCGCCCGTCACTTCGGAACAAAAACCGCCGGTACCCGCGGCAAAGCCCGCCCTCCCCGGCGTGAATGATGGCAGGGCAGACGAGGAAAAGTTTCCTGTAGCCTATCCGACGATATATGATATCAATGCCCTTTTATTGAGGGATTTTATTCATGCGGATACCCATCCATCCATGCCGTTAAGCGGGCATGACTTCGACGAGTCTGCGCGTGTTGCGCAGGAAATTATCGCGCGAGGCGCAAAAAAAGTCGTTGTCGTAGGTGATAGCCTCAACGTCCTTCCGATCTATCTTGCGCTTGCAGGGGTCGAAGTTACATACGTCGATCAATCACCGCAAACCTGTAAAGAGGTGCGAGACCAGTTCGAGTACATTCAAAGGGCTTTCAAGTCAGAGGGGTTTGCCGCTGTATATCGGTTTACCGTGATACATTCGAACATAGGATCATTCGATCCGGAAAGGCATGGGCTGATACCAGGAACCATTGATGTTGTTACGCTGATAGACCTTGCCCAGGATCCCGTGGGAGATCCGAAGGGATGGTTTAAAACGGCACGAAGATTGCTCAAGGACGGGGGAATAATTGTTACGGATGAAACCGATTGGACCGGTACTGCCGATGTAAAAAGGCCGATAATGGAAATATTCCGTGAAGTATTCCCGGACGCTGTAAAGGTTTTCGAGCAAGATATCATCGGCCGGTACGGAAAATGGGACAGGAGATCACATAACGGGATGTATGCGTTACCGGGCGATGTGCATGCAGGCGATCCTGTTCCGGACATTGGATCCAAAAAGGGTGGACAAAGAAAGGGAGAAGGGGCGGCTGATTCTTATGAGACCCTTGAACGAAAAATCGGATTAATTCTGCAGACACAGGCTGCCAGATTTATTTGGATGAAGGACATAGTAACCCGTATCATAGGTTCTTTACCCAGGCACGGATATATTGATGTGTCGGACATTAAAACCGATCTGCTTCTGACATGTTTAAGCGCAGCACGGGAGGCGGATTTAGATGTGGACGGGTTGGAAAATTTTATAGACGGACTTATCAACAAGTTGGTCGAAACCGGAGCCGTTCCTATAGCTGCCCAGACACCGGAAACAGCCGTTCCTCATGTGACCGTAAGCCGTGATGATATGCAATTTGCGTTCGGAGAAGATTATCAGGCGATGCTGTTGCATTGGAAAGAGCGTTTGCTCGATTGGAGTTATGTCCGAGTCAATGACAGAAATCTGGTCGAGCCGATAGGGTTTCCCGGTCATTGGCTGTTACGAACGGGTTCTTCGAGAGATCTGCCGGAATATAAACGTCTTAGATTATTAAAATCGTTTGGCCTAAGCCTCGGCGGTTTATTCTCAATCGAGGATAATTATTTTGAAGTTATTCTGACGGATAGGGCACCCGGTAAAGGCGTTGCCGGCGATACTAACGTGCGCACGGAATTTTTTGATACGGTTATTGATGAATCGGGAATTATAAAAATTTATGTGAAGGCGGATTTTGCAGAAATGAATTTCCTCGCGCAAAGGAGATACTGTTATGAGTATTTCAGACGCCTGAACAATTTTAGAGGTTCGCTGTCGAAAGCGTACGGAGCATCGGTGGAATCCATGGTTACACAGGTGCCGGATAAAAAAGTTGTTTTTTTACACGAAGTCGATTCTAAAAGCGGAGGGCTCCTCAGCATACCTCCGGCTTATTTGTATCTCGCGGCCGAGCTGGCAAAGCAGCATATTAAAGTTGAGTTTCAATCGGTACTCGACGGCGGTACTCTTCTTTCGGGGATGTGGGGGCGGGGTGCCATTCCGACAATCGAGTCCTTGGCACAACGACAGGATATAGGACTTTTTGCCGTATTAAACGTAACGGAAGCTACCTACGGCGATTATCGGCGGATGGTCGGCCGATTATCGAGGGAAAGCAAGGTGCCGATAATAGCCGGAGGACCATTTTTTAGCCTCATACCTGAGTATGCGGTAACACACTTGCCCGGAGTCGATGCCGCCCTGCGGGGTGAAGGCGAAGAATGTATCGTTCCGATGGTCCAGGCTCTCTTAGGAACGGATAAAGGCGTTGATCCGGGGCTTGAGGCTGTGCATATACTGAGGCGTATGAATGGCTTAGTGTCGTTCCAGGGAAAAGTGACTATCTGCAATAACATTCACCGGCAGCGGATGATCCGCGATTTGAATACGGTAGCGTTAGCCGAAAGCGACTTTTCATTTTTGGACGCGAGAAGTTTAATGGTTCCGCTCCAGATTACCGTAACGCGGGGATGTCCGCGCCGTTGTGTATGGTGTGCCCATCCTCACCGTAAGGCGCATCGACGGATGGATGTTGACATCATCATTAAAATGCTTACCGCGTATAAAAAAAGATTAGCGGTATTGGCCCGGAAACAAAGCGGCCCGCAGAAGAAAAAACAGGCGCTTACGATGCACTTTTCAGACGATGACCTGTTCCTGAATAAAAAAGAAGGAATCTCTTTACTTGATCGTTTTGGCCAGACAGGACTTACGATCTCAAGTATACAGACGTCTATGGATGCCCTCTTGACGGATACGCGTGACGCTGATGGCAATAGAGAGGTCGATATGAGCGTACTGAATTCACTGGTGCGTAATCGGGATATATTTATAAACGGGGTGCCGTCTATGTTAGTCGGGACGGACGCATTTATCGACGCCGTTATTTCCCGGCATAAAAAAGGCGTGATAAAAGGCAATGAAACGGAAGGTTATACCAATCAGGAAATAATGAAAGTCATTGAAGCCTGCGAACGAATGGGTATCTATAACCAGCATTACTGGATTATGACGGATATCGAAACGTCATGGGAAGAATTTTTCGAACATTTTTCGACGATTATTGCTTTGACGTCGGGCAGAAAATATTTTAGTATAGCGCTTCCCCCTAATGTAGCAGTGATGTCATCGTACCTGACAGATAGTTATAAGCGGATAATCGAGCAAGGCCGTCAGGATCGGCTGGTCACGAAACTGGCGACAGTTAACCCTGAGTTTGGCGAATTAAGTTATCCCATAATAATTGCGGATCTGCCGTATAAGTTCGGGCCGCGGGAAGTTATCGAAAAGCTTATCAATGTCGAATTTCACGAGTTGTTTGAAAAAATTGGAGAAGAGGCAGAAGAGGAAGGTGTTTCTGATGAAGTGATCATGAGAAGGGTGCTAAAAGGCATGAAAACGCTTCTTATAGAGCGCGGCTTATTGCATCCTGAACCATTGATCCAATCGGCGCCACATGATCGCTCGAATCGCAAGGCCTTTACCTTGCAAGAAATTCCCGCGGCGCTTGTCGTGGCTGCTCTTGTCACGCTTTTCATTGCGTCGGCTGCGTGCGGCCTCTATTTCTCCGGCCCAACGGAATTTTTACGTCTGTGGCTCTATTACGCGTCGGGGTTGCTGCCGAAGGAGTTTTTATTGCTTACAGGGGTTTTGGCGGGGATGGCGGTGATCCAATATCCTGAGTCAACCGACTTTAATCGTGAACCCGATATCATCATCCAAAGCGACGAT
>JAQURW010000186.1 GCA_028715425.1 Candidatus Omnitrophota bacterium | reverse complement strand
GTACCCCGCTCAACGCCCCCGACCTCAAGCCTTGGCAACAATTGTATGATCTTCACCCGCCGAGCCTCCACATGTTCAGATAGACAAAATCTTCACGGCCGGGTTGAGCCGCCTGAGGAGGGGCTTCCAACCCTTCACGTACAGCCTTCTCCATATCGCTCGCCGGCACCCGCCTGATACATTTATTTTCTTCGAGCCTCCATAAAAAACGGTCGAATTTTGTCGTTTTAGCTTCGTTATTTTTTGTTCCCTGAAAGACAATAACATTTTTTCCCGACGCTACCGCCTCTGAGACCATCGAAATACTTTCCCCGGATATCACCACAACATCGCTCGCGGCGAGTATGCCGTTCACGGCATAAGCCGGGTTCTTCTCGTTGGCGATGATAAGCAATTTACAGAGCGGCTCCCCTTGTAATTTCTCTCGTACCAAGCCCTCAAGCGCCGGCTGCGTACGGCGGGATGTCGTGGCCAGGATATCCGCCCCCCGTTCCTTTGACGCCGCGATGATCCCGGCAAGGACATTGCCCACTTCATCGTTTGTATACCGGACCTCCGCATTATCGCCGCCCAGAAGGAGGCCCACGGTTTTTTCATGGTCCTTTTTGACATTCTTCAAAAGTTCACGCCCTGCGCCCTCAAGCGATTCCTTCCTGACCAGATTGGGCGCCGTATCCGTAATGACAACATTACGCCCCGCCATCGGCGCACGGCTGTCATGCCGCGGCAAGACCACCAGATTGAACCTGCGGGTGCTCAAAAAACCGGGCCGCATGCATACCGCATTTTTGGCGTTATTTTCAAGGGCCGCGATCTTGTTGATACCCGCCAAAGAAAAACCGGTGCTGATAACGACATCGGCATAGGTGCGCTCGATCTTTTCGTATGACGACGGTTCCAGGCCCCATTGTAAACATTTCAGGCACCCCTGGCAGCGAACGCTCGCCGTAACAGACCAAAGGTTAAGGATCATTTTCCGCCATTTACTTTTAAAACGCACGTCTATGACCTCGACCGAGGCCCTGTCCGGAGGGATCCCCTTGGCGTGCCGGTACTGCCTGAACGATTCCGCCAGGGACAACGACTGGTTCAGATGCCCGGCCTTGTTGTCGCTTAAGATAACTATCTTTTTCTCGGGGCACAGCTTCCAGCGCCGGTGAAGCCAGAGCCAATGGTCTGGTTTTAACAAAATGTGTTTTTCCAAAAGCCGATTGTAGCGCACCATATGCGGCATCATATCGTCGCCGTCCTTGACCGTGATCGGCTCTTCGACCACTATACGGGTATAAGGTCCGCCGGTCCGTGCCGTGAATACCGGAATGACCGTAGCCCCGGTCTTTGCCGCAAACCGGAACGGGCCATCCGCGGTAGAGGCAAGCCTGCCGAAGAAAGGCACCAGGATACCGTTCGAACCGGCATTCTGGTCGGCAAGCATGCCTACAATATTCCCCTCATGCAACGCCTTCATGATCAAGCGCGTGGTTATGCCTTTGCGGACTACTTTCGCGCCTTTCGATTCGCGCAGCCTATCGAGCAGGCTGTTTAATTTTTTCATTTTTTGTTCGCGCGCAAGCACCAGGAGGTTGAACCCCTTAAATGCGGCGACGATACTGGAAAGTTCCCAGTTGCCGAAATGTGCCGTAAGGAGGATGACGCCTTTTCCCTTCTTAATAGCTTCATCGACCCTGTCGATACGTTCAACCGTGATATAGCGGTCGACATATGCCTTATTTATCTTTTCAAAGCACATGGTCTCGCTCAATACTTCGCCGAGATTTTTGAAGACCATCCCGTTCATCCGGTAAAGCTCTGACGGCGTTTTTGTGCGGCACCATGCCGCACGCAGGTTCGCGTAGGCGCCCCGTTTACGTTCGGTATTGAACCGGAAGGCTATCCCTCCGGCAAAACGCCCGGCCGCAAGCATCAAGCCAGCGGGAATGACCCGGTAGAGCTGTGTCACGCCGAGGACCAGTATCGCTAAAACGTTATCCAGAAATACGAGCATGCAAATTCTCCATCCCCCGGGTAATCTCAAAGGCGATCTCGAGAACCAGTATCGGGGTCGCACAGGCTGCCCCCAGAACAGACGTTAACTTCACGGCGTCTTTTTCGGTCGTAATGATAAAGTCGCAGCCGTGATGCGCTGCCGCGCTCAAGGCGCGATCAACGTCGCCCCGTGTATAATGATGGTGGTCCACCAATATGATTTCCCCGCGGATATCGGCGCCAAGCCGTTCTACCATAAAGGTAAAGTACCTCTTGTCGGCTAGCGCCGAGACCGTTATAACCTTCCGGGACCCGAGTGCCGTAAGGCCATGGTCCTTTCCTGTCCTGATATCTTTCAATGAAACCGGCCGATACCGCGCTTCAAGTACCGCTCGAGGCCCTTTATAACGGAGCACGGTTTGTGCTATCATGTCCAGATTTTTTCCGCCGGCATCGGCCTTGGTAATAATAACCATATCCGCATGCCGCAGCGCCCCGATGCCTTCGCGCAAGGTCCCTAAAGGGAAAAGCCGGCCGTTACCGAACGGCGACAACGCATCGATCAACAGGATATTAAGATCCTTTCTGATCTGCCGGTGCTGAAAACCGTCATCAAGGATAACGGTATCGGCATGGAATTCTTGATCCGCTATACGTGCCAGGCGGAGCCGATCGCGGCCGACAAGAACAGGGATATCTTTAAGTTTTTCCCGCATCACGCGCCATTCATCGTCGCCGTACCCCTTCATCAACACCGAAACGCGCTTGCCGGCGCGCCTCAAGGCATCGGCCAGAAAAAGCACACAGGGTGTCTTGCCGGTCCCGCCGAGAGTAATATTACCGACGCTGATCACGCGCGGCACGACCTTATACGTTCGTAAGAACTTCCGTTTATACAAAAAATCCCATACCGCTACAATAGCGCCATATATCACCGAGCAGAGCCATAGGAGGATCCTCAGGCATCGGTCAGGGAGTGCATTGCGCTCCCCTCTTATCAAGGAATCAAGATATTTCTTCATAGGCTCTCTTAAGGGCTGCCAGGACCTTTTCAAGCGCGCCCTGGTTCTGGAGAACCAGGCGGTAGGCATTTTCCCCCATCCGCGTCCTTTTTTCGCGGAAGTCCACGAGGTCCCTTATTGCCGATTCCAACTCGCGGCTATTATGGACCGTAAGCGCCGCACCCTTACGGATAAAGTCATCGGCAGTATCCTGAAAATTGTGCATAGAGGGGCCGATAAGGACCGCCTTTTTATATGCCGCAGGCTCCATGATATTGTGCCCGCCTTTTCTGATAAGGCTCCCTCCGACAAAAACAACAGTCGCCAGGCTGTATAGGCCTGCCAGATGGCCGATCGTATCGACGACCAGTACCGGCCTGTCCGGCTGAGCCGGGACTTCCCGGTCGATCGCCGACAACCTGAGCGGTCTCAGATGCAAGCGATAACACAGCTTCTCTATCTCACCGGTCCGTCCCACATGCCGCGGCGCGATGATAAGGCGCACCCTTTTTCCCTCATTCAGCAATTTTTTATAGATCGCCAATAACGGCGCCTCTTCGCCGGCATGCGTCGATCCCCCGATAATAACATCGTCGTCGGCATGGATGCCGAGATGTTCCCTCGTATAGGCGGCCTCCCGGGCATCGGGCCAGTTCATATACGAGACATCATATTTCATGCTACCGGTCACCTGCAAGCGGTCGGCAGGCGCACCCATCGATAAAATTCTCCTCTTGTCATCGGAAGAACGCATACAAAAAAGCGTTATTTTTTCCAGGACCGGTTTTATTGCCCACCGTATGTACCTATACCGCCGGCAGGACCTCTCCGATATACGGCCATTGACCAAAAAGACAGGAACTTTTTTTTCGGCGAGTGTCGTAATAAAATTCGGCCAAAGCTCGGTCTCCACCAGAATGACCATTGCCGGATCGACCCAATCGATCACCCGAAGGATAATACCATGGATATCGAGCGGAAAGTAGAAGACCGGAAAGGCTGCGCCGAGGATCCTGACCGCCGTATCATGGCCTGTTTTCGTCGTTACGGACACGATAACGCGGTGGCCCGGAAATACATCGGTAAGCCGCCTGACCAAAAGCTGCGCGGCGATAACTTCGCCGACGCTCACGGTATGCACCCATATCGCAGGCTTCCCGGTAAGCGCCCGCACCGATCCCGGCAAAATACCGAAGCGTTGAATAAAATCCTTGTGTGCCTTGCCTTTCAGAAGGAGGACCGGCAGATACAGCACGGCAAAAACCATAAATACAAAATCGAAAAAATATCTCATAATAACCCTATGTGGAACCAAAGGAAACGATCTACTATCTGCAAGGCACGATGTACAAACCATCTGCCTTCACCCGCCTCACGCCCGTGGATGCGCGCTGTCGTACACCTTCTTAAGCCTCTCGCTGGACACATGCGTATAGATCTGTGTCGTCGAAAGGTTCTTATGGCCCAGAAGTTCCTGAACGACCCTGAGGTCAGCGCCGTGGTTCAAGAGATGCGTCGCGAACGAATGGCGGAGCGAGTGGGGCGATATCTTCTCCTTGATAGCCGTCAATTTGATATATTTGTCGACGATCCTGCGGACACTGCGGTCGGTAAGGCGCTTGCCGTAACGGTTAAGAAAAAGCGCATACTCCCTTGACGGCAGGGGTGTCCGCCGTACCGCGAACTCCTTATCCCGGACGGCACAATAATCACGCACCGCTGCGAGCGCTT
>JAQURW010000185.1 GCA_028715425.1 Candidatus Omnitrophota bacterium | reverse complement strand
AAGGATCGAAGAGGTCGTCGAAAAGGTGAAGAAAGAACTGGAGTTGAGTATCAAGGAAGAAGGCGAAAAGACACTCTTTGATCTCGGCATCCACGGCGTTCATCCGGAACTGGTAAGGCTTTTGGGACGGCTTAAGTACCGCACGAGCTACGGCCAGAACGTGTTGCAGCATTCGAAAGAGACTGCCTATCTCATGAGTACCATTGCCGGCGAACTCAAACTTGACGAAACACTGGCAAAACGTATCGGCGTTCTCCACGATATCGGCAAGGCCGTGACCCACGAGATAGAAGGCCCGCATTCGAAGATAGGCGCCGATATAGCCCGTAAATATAACGAGCCCGAAAATATCGTGCATGCGATCGAGGCGCACCATAACGACATCGAGCCCAAGACGCTCCTGGCGGTCCTGGTGCAGGCCGCCGACGGGATCAGCGCGACGCGGCCCGGCGCCCGGCGGGAAACACTGGAATCGTATGTCAAGCGTCTTCAGAAACTGGAAAGTATCGCCGACGCCTCTCCCGGCGTCGAGAAGGCCTATGCTATCCAGGCCGGCCGCGAGGTGCGTATTATCGTATATCCGGACAAGATAGACGATGCTGCCGCGATCGTCCTTGCGCGGGACATCAAAAAGAAGATCGAAGAAGGGCTTGATTTTCCCGGGCAGATCAAGGTGACGGTCATCAGGGAAACGCGGGCGATAGAGTACGCGAAGTAAAGGAAACAGATGAACATACTCTGCATCGGCGACATTGTCGGCGAGCCGGGGCGAGCCGCAGTCAAAAAGATCGTCCCGCAGCTTATCAAGGCAAAAGAGCTGGGATGCGTTATCGCCAACGGAGAAAATGCCGCCGGCGGGAGCGGTCTTACCCCGTCCATTTGCGATGAGCTCTTCGGCGCCGGCGTCGATTGCATAACCAGCGGCGACCATATCTGGAAAAAGCGGGAGATCGTCGATTATATCCAGGCTACCCCCGGTCTTTTAAGGCCGCTCAATTATCCCCGGGGAGTGCCGGGTTCCGGCGCAACCGTTATTACGACACGGTCCGGCGATAAGATCGGGGTCATCAACCTCATGGGCAGGGTCTTCATGGAGCCTATCGAAAATCCTTTTACCACCGTGTTGACGGCAGTGGAATCGCTCCGCACCAATGTAGCCGTTATCGTCGTCGATATGCATGCCGAGGCTACCAGCGAAAAGATAGCCCTGGGTTATTATCTGGACGGGAAGGTCAGCGCCGTTGTCGGCACCCATACTCACGTCCAGACCGCCGATGAAAAGATACTGGCGCATCATACGGCGTATATTACGGACCTTGGTATGACCGGACCCTTTGAGGGTATCATCGGCCGGAAAAAAGAGCAGATCTTAGCGAGATTTATCACGCAGATGCCGACGCGTTTTGAGATGGCGGAGGATAATGTGCGGTTGAACGGCGCCATCATAACGGTCGACCCGAAAACCGGGTCCGCCGAACGTATCGAACGAGTCGATATAGCGTTAACGCCCTGATATGAACAACACTATTCACATCGCTACGGTAACCGAGCTTACCCGCAGCATACGATTTCTCCTTGAAGAGACGTTTCAAACAGTCTGGGTCCGCGGGGAGGTATCGAATTTTATCCGGCATTCGTCCGGGCATATGTATTTCAGCCTCAAGGACGAGACAAGCGTCCTGCCGGCGGTCCTCTTTAAAAATGTGAATAAAGACCTGCCCTTCGAGCTTTCCGACGGGCTTCAGGTTATCTGCAGGGGGCGGATAGGCGTATACGAAAAAAGGGGCGCCTATCAGCTTTATGTCGACGCCGTTGAGCCGGAAGGCCGGGGTGCGCTTCAGCTTGCCTTTGAGCAACTGAAAGAAAAACTTCGCAAGGAAGGGCTCTTCGACGCGGCCCGCAAACGGCCGCTCCCTTTTTTGCCGAAGGCGATAGGTGTCGTTACGTCGCCGACCGGCGCGGCAGTGCGGGATATCATAAACGTCGCCGAACGGCGTTTCCCGACCATTGAGATAATCGTTAACCCCGTGAAGGTCCAGGGTGACGGCGCCAAAGAGGAAATAGCCGAGGCCATAAAACTTTTTAACCGGCTCGGCACCGTGGATGTGCTGATAGTCGGGCGCGGCGGGGGAAGCCTTGAAGACCTTTGGCCGTTCAACGAAGAAATAGTAGCGCGGGCGATCTATGGCTCAGTGATCCCCGTCGTGAGCGCCGTAGGCCATGAAGTCGACTGGACTATCGCGGATTTTGTCGCGGACGTGCGCGCGCCGACACCGTCCGCCGCGGCGGAGATCGTCGTGCCGCGCAAGGAAGACCTGAAGGGGAAGATCGCGGATCTTTCAGAACGGCTGCAAAAGGCGCTTTTTAATATTGCCGACCAGCACACGCAGCGGATAGACGAGATCATTGAGGAGCTGGTAGAGGGCGCCGTCCGCGCAGTCCGGGGGAAAGAAGAGGATTTTATGCGGCAGATCGGCCGGCTTGAGGCATTAAGCCCGCTGGGCGTTCTGAAACGGGGATACAGTATTACGGAACGGGCGAAGGACGGGCGCGTGGTGCGCAGTGTCGCCGATATAAAAAAAGGCGAATGCGTGAAGACTATTTTGGCGGAAGGGAATATGGTGAGCAGGGTTGAGGAGGTCCGCGAGTAAGGCACGAGGAGGCTATCATGGCTGAGGTAACGTTCGAAGACGCGCTGGCGAAACTCGGGACGATAATCGAGGAGCTCGAAGGCGGCGAGCTGCCGCTCGACGAGGCATTAAAAAAATACGAGGAAGGTATCGGCCTTGCCAGGAGTTGTCAGACACGGCTGGAGGCCGCTAAAAAGAAAATAGAGATCATAGTGAAATCAAAGAACGGGTCCGTTACGCTCGAACCGTTCGATCCCCTCGGGGCCGAGCCGAAGAAAAAGGGTAAACGGAAAAGCAATGATGAGCTCTTTTAAACAATACGCGGCCGGGCGGCAAGCAAGGATCGACCTGGCGCTAAAAAAAAATCTTTACCGGTACGAAGACCCGTCGAATATCGTGTTCGGGCCGATGAAATACGCCCTCTTTCCCGGCGGGAAAAGGATCAGGCCGTTTTTATGCGTCGAGGCATGCCGTATGTGCGGCGGCCGCTTTAGCGACGCCGTCCAGGCCGCGTGCGCGCTTGAATATATCCACACGTGTTCGCTTGTCCACGACGACCTGCCTGCCATGGATAACGACGATTACCGGCGCGGCAGGCTTTCCTGCCATAAAAAATTCGGCGAGGCGCAGGCCATCCTCGCGGGCGATGCCCTCCTTGCCCTGGCGTTCAGGTGCACTGCCGACATCGATGACGGCCCGAAGAGCAGGGCATTGGTCAAAGAGCTTTTTCGCGCCGTAGGGACCCACGGGATCATAGGCGGGCAGGGATATGATATCAAGTATGCCGGCAGGCGTAAGGCGGATGCGCTTATCAATAAGATCAATATGCTGAAGACCGCCGCACTTTTTGAAGGGGCCCTGGTCGCCGGGGCGATCAGCGCGGGAGCCCGGCGGGAGGAACGTGAACGGTGCCGCCTTTGCGGCCGGCTCTTAGGCAAGGCCTTCCAGATGCGGGATGACATTCTTGACGGCGAATATCCGGCGCGTGAACGCGATGCCCGGAAACGGGAACTTCGGGCGGTCATAACCGGCGCTAAAACAACCCTTGATATTTTCGGGAAAAAAGCGGATAATTTACGAGATATAATAAATAGCCTGATATTGTGAGGTTGATATACGTATGGCGCAGGAAACCCCAAAAATAACCGTATCGCTGGATGACATACAAAGCCCGGCCGATCTAAAAAAGGTCCCGCTCAAAGACCTCCCGGTGCTCGCAAAAGAGATACGCCGGAAGATCATCGAGGTCACGGCCAGGAACGGCGGGCATATCGCGGCAAGCCTCGGTACGGTCGAACTCTGCCTGGCGCTGCATTATATACTGGATACGCCTAAGGACAAGATACTCTGGGACGTTGGCCACCAGGCCTATGCGCATAAGATACTGACCGGCAGGAACAAAAATTTCGATACCTTACGCCAGCTCGGCGGATTAAGCGGGTTCCCCAATAAAGACGAGAGCGAATACGACACCTTTACGGTCGGGCATAGCGCTACCGCCATATCCCAGGCGCTCGGGCTTGCCTGCGCGCGCGACCTTACCGGCGCCGATTTTAAAGTCGTGTGCGTGGTCGGCGACGCATCGCTTGCCAGCGGGATGTCTTTGGAGGCGGTTAATAACGCCGGCCAGTTCAATAAAAATATCATCATCGTGCTCAATGACAACGAGCACTCGATCGCAAAAACTGTCGGGGCGATCTCCAATTACCTTAACACCATCATGACGAACCCCGTTTACAACAAGCTGCGCGAAGACATGCAAAAGCTTGTAAAGAGCGTCCCTATTTTTGGTTTCCGGGTGTTCAGGGCCGCGCGCAAAGTCGAGGAAGGGGTCAAGAGCCTTCTCGTGCCCGGTATTTTGTTCGAAGAGCTCGGGATCAGATATTTCGGCCCGGTAAACGGCCATGACATCAATCTCCTGGTATCGACGTTTTCGCGCGTCATGAAACTCAAAGGACCGAGGCTTATTCATGTCATTACCAAAAAAGGGAAAGGATACAAGTACGCCGAAGCGATGCCGACCGATTACCACGGTATCGCGCCGTTCGATATCGAGACCGGCGAAGCGATTCGTCAGGAGGACCAGGATGCGAAACAGGAGACCTATA
>JAQURW010000017.1 GCA_028715425.1 Candidatus Omnitrophota bacterium | reverse complement strand
GCGGATTACCGCGTCTTTTTCTTCAATAATCGCCTCTTGGGCGGTTATCTGACCGGCCTGTTCATGTATAATCGCTTCCTTCCGGCTTATGATTGACTTTTGTTCGAGGGTTACCGCGTCTTTTTCTACAATAATCGCCTCTTGGGCAGTTATCTGACCGGCCTGTTCATGTATAATCGCTTCCTTCCGGCTAATGACTGACTCTTTTTCGAGAATTGCCGCATCTTTTTCCATAATAACCGCCTCTTTGGCGGCCAGCCGGTTGGTCACTTCGCTTATAATGTCATTCTTCAGACCGATCACCGACTCTTTCTCGCGTATTACCGAATCTTTCGCGAAAATTACCGATTCCTTATCTTGAATTACGCCGGCCTGATAAGCGATAAACGCGTCGCGTTCCTTAACAGCCTCTATCCTCTCAACGATCTCATCGTCCTTTTGAGTAAGAGCGCCCTGGAGCCTCTTTGTTTCAAGCATCAGACCGGTTATCATCGAACGTTTTTCTCGAAGGGCATCTTCCAGGCCATCCAGGCTTTTATATTCACGGATATATCTCCCCCGGACATCGGTACCATGCACATATTTTTGGAAGGCATCTTCCATCCGGCGGAACATTTCGACATCTCTTCTGCCTATCTTAAAATATTTCAAGGATCTCTCAATCGGAAAAAGGCCTTTCATGATCGCGCCGTATTTGTAATAAAAATAATGGAGGCTCCTGAATACGATATAGCCCGTGGGAACGGGAAAGTCAAAGACCCACTCGTAATCGATAAGCCGGTACTCAGTAGCCGAGCCTTCGGCAACCAAAATATTATCGAATGTAAGGTCGATATTGCCCATCGTCAAACACCTGACGCCGGCAAGATCTATCCCATCGCCGAATATCCTGGCAAAGGCGTTATCCGTTTTACCGGCAGCGTATGAACCGATACGTTTCAGGAGCTCGCCATAGGCCCCTATTAACCGCATAAAACCGTTCATATCCTGCTTAAAAACCATATCCGACATCCTGGCCTCGAATGATTCTCCGTTCAGATAATCACAAACCAGGGAATCTCCTTCAAGCCGTGCGGGTTTGAACGCCAGGATCTTTTTGTAGTTTTGCTCAAGCGCGGTAAAATTTTCGAATATCCTCCTTATATGCGGCACGGCCCGGCTGTCCAGTGCGGTCTTTTTTACACGCCGCCTGCCTTCTTCCTCATAGATGACGGTCGCTGTCTGAAACTCGGGCAACCTGGATCTGTTATACTTGGCAAATATAACGTTCATCGTACCCCTTAGCTGCACACTATCAAAAAAGAGTTGGCGAAAAATTCAAACTGGCCGGCCTCGATAAGATGTGCATAAACAGTAAATTCGTCAAAAAGCTGTATCCGGTCGCTGTCATAATTGGCAAAGATCCTGCCGAACTCTCCTCTCGTCGGAAGCCTCTTTTCGGAATACACATACACAGGGAGATTATGGTCCGGGAGGGGGTAATAAAAATCCAACGAATTGAATCCGGAATTTTTTAAAAGGGCTACCATCTCGTTCCTGCTGAACGAAAGAGCGTTATTCCCCAAGGCACCTTCGATCCCGGCAAACAACCTGCCGGTCCGGTCTTCGCGTGAACCGGCCCAGTACTTAAGGCCGAATTTGTTGTCGACGGCGATTATCAGCATACCGCCGGGTTTTATGAAACGTTTAAGACCGGCCAGAAAATCACGGTACGGCGTCTTTGACGCACTAAAATACCGGGCATATTTTAACGGGCCGATCAGCGTAACGTAATCGAACCGCTCCTTAAAATCAATATCCGCCATCGTGCCGGCTACAATCTCGAGGTTATCCTTATCGGAATAACGCGCTTCGATGATCTCTGCCTGCGTTTTATGGGATTCTATCGCCACAACCCTTTTTACCTTCTCGCAAAACAGGCCCGTAAGTGCGCCAAAGCCGGCTTCGACCTCGAGCAGCGCGGCATCCTCCTTAAAGGGGAACCATTCCAGAAGGTTTCTCCGTTCCGGCGATAAATGATAGAGAATGGGCCAGCGGTAATCTTTCGCAAGAAAGGACAAATAGTCTTTATTGTTCCTCACGATCTCCAGCAGCGTCTCTGAGGCGAGCTCATCTTCGCCGTGGGCCTCGTCCTCTATCCGTTTTTCATTATAGAACGTAAAGTTTATCATACAAGCACATGGCCCCCGCGCGGGGCTCTTTGTAATGCTATCTCGCTCTTTAGATCGAAAAACCCCACGGTCCGGCTCGAGGATATGGCTTCGAAAAGCACGATATCATACAACCGGTGGCACACGACATGCTCGCCGCCCTCAAAGTTGCTGCATCCCAGAGAAAGCGTATAGCTGCCTTCTTTCAGGTTGAGTACCTGTGTAAAGGAAACCGTTATACAGTCGCCTTGCTCATACGATCCCGTTTCAACATGTTTAAAGAGGGTATTGGTGCCGCTGATCTCTGTGCCCTTTAAGTCCTTGATGGTGTACGAAAATATCGGGTTCGCCGCTTGAGCGTTAAACCTGACCGTCATCGTTATAACAAACTTGTCGTTATTAAAAAGTTTTACCGAAGGCGTTCCTTCCTTGTCGAAGATCCCAAAACCGACAATCTCGGCCTTATGGTTCCCGTAGCAGAGCGCGCTCTTGTTAACGGGAAACTTTTCTGATCCGGCCGCAGCCGGGACAGGGTCGTATAACAAGCAGCCGGCAATGATCCTTTTATAGGTATCGACTGCAGTGTGCGGATCGGTATCGCATACGACCGCTCCTCCGTTAAGTACCAGGGCCCTGTCACAATACCGTAAGACATCGTCGAGCGCATGCGTGACAAAAAGGATGGTCTTCTTCTTCCGGCGAAACTCGTCGATCTTGTGGTAACATTTTGCCTGGAACCCTATATCGCCCACCGCCAACGCTTCGTCTATAACCAGAATATCCGGATCGACATTTATCGCGACAGAAAATGCAAGGCGGACAAACATGCCTACAGAATACATCTTTACGGGCTGATAGAGGAACTCCCCTATGTCGGCGAACGAAACTATCGCCGACAGCATACGATCGACATCGCTCTTGCCGTACCCCATCAAAAGCCCGTTAAAATAGATATTTTCCAGACCCGACATCTCCGGGTTAAAACACGACCCGATATCCAGCAGCGCCCCTACCCTGCCCGCGATACGGACCGTTCCGCGCGTAGGGGTAATAATACCGGCAATGGTCTTAAGGAGCGTCGATTTGCCCGAACCATTCTTCCCTAATATCCCGACGCATTCCCCCCTGGTAATCACGAAATCGATATCACGCAAGGCATAAAAGTCCCGGTGATAACGCCTGCGAAATATGTCGAAGGCCTCTCTGAGGCGGTCTGTCGGCCTATCGTATAATTTATAGACCTTAAACATCCCCCGTACCGTTACCGCGATATCCCGTTTTACCGATGTTTCCATGGTTACAACACATCCGCGAAATGCGGTTTGAGTTTGATAAAAAACGATGCCCCGAGAACGATAGTAACCAGCGTAAAGACCCAGAAATAAATGCCCTCAGCAGGATACTCCCAAAACCATTTATGAAAAATAAGGCTGTTCCGGTACCCTTCGGTCACATAATAAACCGGATTTGCCTTTATGATAAAACGGTAGTGCTCCGGCAATATATCGACGGACCAGAAGATAGGCGTAACCCAGAAACCGAACTGAAGGATTATATCGATACATTGCCTTACATCTTTGACAAAGACCAGGAGGGCTGATGTCATGAACGATAACCCGAGGACCAGGGCAACAGCAGCCATAAGATAATAAAGGACCTGCACCAGATAAATACCCGGCCGGTAACCGTACGCGCAATATATGACCAGTAAGACCGCGACAAAAAAAATGTGCACAAAAAGAGACGATACGACCTTGACGATAGGAAGCACCCCTATAGGGAAGACAATCTTCTTGACCAGGTAACTGTTCTCGCAGACGGCATTGGTCGCATTGGCGAGGCTTTCGGCGAAAAAAAACCACGGCACGGCCCCGGCCATCAGCCATATGATGAACGGATAGTTATCGACAGGCTTTGATTTGAACCCCACCTGGAATACAAACCAGATGATGAGGATATAGACAGCCGGCTGGATAAAAGCCCACAGTATGCCCAGATATGAGCCCAGGTACCTGTTCTTGAAGTCGTTCTTGGCCAGCTCAAGAACGGCGCTTCGTTTGGCTGCCACGTTCTTCAGGAACAGCATAGGGCGGATCATACGTTAAAGTCCTTGTATGATTTTTCGTTTTTCAAGCATCCTGCCGGCATTTTTAATCACCTCTCCCATCCGGGCAAAGACAAACGATTCGTAAAAACAATAAAAAAATGAAGCTGCCGCAAGCCTCGGTATGATGCATGCGGCTTGTCCGGCCGTCACCTTGAAACGGTAATGCTTCAGGTAGAGGTACAGGTTATTCCTGAATGAAAGAGCTTTGACCGACCGGTAATAGCTGTCACGCCTCATCGCGATAACATACCTGAAACGGTCCCGCGCATTACTAAAAAATCCGTTCTTTTCGGCCGGGACGAATCCGCGAAAAGCCCTCTCATGAAAGGCTACTGCCCTCGGCTCATACATCACCTTCCACCCTTTCCGGCATGCGCGCCAGGAAAGATCGACGTCCTCTTTATACGCAAAAAAATCCTCATCAAAATATTCCCCCGCAACCTTAAGGTCTTCGAGCATCGTTTTCCGATAGAGAGCGCAGGCGCCGGTCGCGCCGAAAACCGCTTCCCTGGCATCATATTGGCCGCGGTCTGACTGGTCTTCACCCCGGTTCCGGAACCAGAGATCGAAATTGTTTTCGATCCCCGCGCAGTCAATGAGTCCGTTCATGCGCACTATCTTGGGCGTCGCAATGCCGATGGTGTTGTCTTCTAGAAGAACGGCCGAAAGGATAGAAAGAGCCCCGGCCTTAAGAACCGCATCGGGGTTCAACGACAGGATCATGCTGCCGCGGGCGATCTTTATACCCTGGTTCATGGCCCGGGCAAATCCCGCATTCATGTTATTCTCAACGAACCGTACGGTAGTGCCATAAGAAGCGACTATCGCCCCTGTCTTATCCGAGGAATCGTTGTCGATCACGAAAACTTCGACACGCCCTTCCTGCCGAAGAAGCGAATCGATGCATGCCCTGATGGTACGTTCGCTATTACGCGTAACAATAACAGCGGAAATCAATGTCATATCTTACCGGCAATCATAAGGACGCCCAGGATGATAAAGAGCGACGCCCCGGCATATTTGACGATATCCGGCCGAAGATATTTACCCAGGAGGGCCCCGATTGCGACGGTTAAAAGAGTGACGACCATATAAGCGCCGACCGAGCCCAGCCATACGGCCAGCGGCTTCCCGGATTTCGAAGTCAGCGTAATGCCGACGAGCTGTGTCTTATCGGCCAGTTCAGCAAAAAAAATCGCGGTAAATGTTGCGACAAATATCTTCCAGTCCATGCCACCCCCTTTTTAATGAACGCCCTATGACTTTTTATCGCCGTCCCCATACAAGCCGCATGAATTTCCTGAAACGGTTCTCGCGCGGGCCCTTGGTTATTTCGAAAATGTTCGTGCGAAGGATAAAGGAAAGCTCAAAATCCGCCGCACGTGCGATCTCGTCGATATGCGCCGAATAGCGGCTGCCTACGATGACACTGGTTATCTCGGGTTTTCTCAGGCACCAGGCAACAGCCAGTTGGGACGGCGTCTTGCCCATCCGCCTGGCAACCTGTGCTATTTTTTTCAGGGTTTCATGCCTGATCAGATTACTCTGCTGAGGAGGCCTGGAACCGGATAAATAGCCGTTCTTAAGTGCGTCATAAACCATCACGCCGATACCATGGGTATAGCAATAATCGAGAATAGAAAACTCGAGTTCCTTATCCAGCATATTATACGGCGCCTGGACAAACGAAACCGGGCATATACGATTCAGCTTTTCTATCTGGTTCATGGCGACATTACCGATACCGGCAAAACGTATCTTGCCTTCGTCGATAAATCTCCTCATTGCATGCCAGGCATCTTCGACCTCGCGGGAAGGCGCAGGTATCTGGACCTGATAGAAATCTATCGTTTCCACCTTGAGCCGTTTGAGACTCGCCTCCAGCTCCTGTCTCATACTGTCGGGGGTTAAGCTGGCCTGGATCTTTTTCATGTCATCCCAGACAAGGCCGCATTTGGTCGAGAGGAGAGGCTTGTGCGGCAGCGCGGCAATCACGTCTCCTATTAATTCTTCGGCATGGCCGAACCCGTACACAGGTGCGGTATCAACCCAGTTTATGCCGGCATCAAGGGCCCTTATGATCGTATCCCGTGAATCCTTGTCGCTCTGAGGCCCCCACGTATAATGCCACGGCCCCCCCCCCATACCGAGGGTGCCGAGGCCGATAACCGAAATATCTACGCCGGTAGCGCCCAGTTTTCGCGTCTTCATATTCCCTCTATTTTCCGCAAGATGATTGTACCGTACGATGGGTCAAAATGCAAGGATTATGGGAATGGTTATAGGGGAGTGGATATCTGATGATCAACGGTCGACACAATAGTGCCGCTCATATCGATATTTTGAAACTCGCCGGATGTGCCGCCATCATTGCCAACGCCGTAGACGTTTCCGCTGACGCTTCCCGTAAGCCTATGGCCGTCCACGGTCGAATTAGCCTGGTTTATCGTCCCGCTAAAACTGGTCTGTCCCCCTGCAGGATAAAGGCTGTCAGAAGAAGTAAATGACACCGAATCGCCGGATGCATTTGTCAGGGTAAGGGTCCATGTTGAAGCAGCAATCGGTCCATTGATCTGCTCTCCCGATACCAGAGACCCCTGCCACGTATTATTCGTGTAATCCACGGTAATATTGACAGACATATTTGCGACGCCCGGTGTATAACTGCCCATGCCGGAAATGGGTTGCGCAGCAAGTGTTGACTGGTTAAGGTTCGTCGTATACGTTGTTTCAGCGACACTGCCGCCGGGTTGTAGGACATTAGTGGCCGCTATCGCCTGCGCATCATTGGATGTGTGGTCGAACGGCACAAGATTTGACGTTGTTTCTGTTTGAACAGCCAGCGGCGTATTATCGGTTGCCGTCACAGCCTGGAAGGCCGTTTGAGACGTATTTGATGTTATCCCACCCTCGACCCCAATATCCTGTACCTCTGTCGGCGATGAATATTGGGCCGGCATTTGCGGCGCGGTAAAATTCTGCTCGAGCGACATATGTTGATCTGTTGACGTATAAAGAGGCGTCGAGATGATTCCTCCCATATCACAGGCAGCATTCTGTCCTGCGGCGAGCTCCTGTACCTGACTTGTCGCCGCGCTCATCATATATCCGTTCCCGCCCTCATAAAAGGCCTGCGTCGAATTCGGCTGAATATCAAGGTACATGACCGTTCCCCTCACACCGCAGATAGCCGTCGGGGTCTTGATCTGGAGCTTCGAATTTGTTCCTAATTTTTCAACTACGGCCTTGATCTTGCCCATCTCGGCCTTATACGTGTTTTCATAGGTGCCGTTCTTTTCATCGAATGCAAGCGTTACTGCTTCAAGTTCTGCGTTTGCGAGGAGTATGATGATATTCCCGTTCCCTGAACGTATTTCCGCCGTCCCGTTAGCCCCTGTCTGGAGCTTATCGCCTTCCTGAAAGATCTCATGGACTTTGACCGGCCGCCAATCGTCTGCGCCTTTTTTATATATACGCACTTCGCCGCGGGCGTTACTTACCGCAGCCGTCACAGGAGAGATCCCCTCATATACGATCTTTTTTCGGGTAAAGGCGGGTTCGACATCTTTTATGCATCGGTTCAGTTCCGCATCGAGATACGTCCGGCTGGGCATCGGCTCTTTGTTAAAGGATACCAGGGTAACGTCGCCTGCGGTTATATTCACGCTCTTATCAGGCACGGCCTGGCTGGCCAGCGTCATCAGCCCCTCTTTGACCAAGGCGCCTGTCTTACCCGCTTCGTAAAACATAAAAATATCCGACCCCTTCACCTTACCGGTCGCGTTCGGCGTTGTGATTACAAAGCTCTCGGGACGGCTTGTTTTGGAAACAACGGCTTCAACCTTCCCTCTGGTCATGTTAAGCATGGCAAGTTCGCGTTTCCGGTCCTGATCGACTTGATAGGTATCAATGGTAAGACATGTCCCCGGCGCCATTTTTACGACACTGTGATCGAGAAAAGTTATGGTAATTTTCGAAAAGTTTTTGGTCCTTATACGGTCATTAAGGAAGACAGGATCATTTTCTCTCAAAAACACTGCATCCTGGCCCGACCGGCTGATATCGGCCACCCCTTCCACGGATGTGATAACACCGATAGATCCAGGGATTTCGGCAAATACCGCAGTGCTCATTAATACGACGCCAAGGGCAATTAAACCTATATATCTCCCCATAAACGCCATCCTTTTTATTGAATTCTGCCTATATGACTAGTATGCCATCACTCTTCGGGGTATTCAATAGGGCGGGACGATTATAATGATACGCTATGATATAAGGTATAGTATATTGCTATATATCGCTCTTTGTCGACGTGAAAATTTGTTAAAATAGGTTTACCGGTGTGCTTGATTTTGTTAAGCTATAAAAAAGTTTGTAGATTTTTTACATCTCTCTCTTATGCGGCGGTTTTGAGGAATTTGTGAAGAATAGCATACCGGTCCCGGCTGTTTTCAATCTGAAGACGCCCGATCTTTGGGATAAGATCGAATATTAAGTATGCGGTATCGGTTTTTTTGTCGTCGATATTCCCTATATTCAGATTTTCTAAACTATCGATACCAAGCCGTTTCATGATCCCGGCTATTTCAGCGGGGCTATACCTCGTTCGATATTTTACGAGCGTGAGGGTAATAATCTCTAAGAGCGGATAATAATCGGTTAAGGGATTGAATTCTTTTCCTCGTATGCCTTTTTCATTTATCAAAACCGGGTATACCATCGGACTGATCCCTGAAAATTCGTTTCCCACCGCATTGGGCGCGAACATAAAAATAGCCGTGTTTTCCCGGGAATCATTCACTCTGACCGAAGTAGCTTGAAGAGCCTTCATAAGATCACCCGATGAACGGAGGGTACGTTCTTTGGTCGGCCGTAGGATGATAAGATTTTCCAAAAGCCTTTCAAAACCGGGTTTTGTTTTGAGCTTTTCCAAGTCCCGCAGGCAAAGCTCAAGCTTTTTATATTCAGGCAGAGCTATATCATCGTGGAATGCAAGGACCAGCCTCTTCCCTTCAATCATCATCGTGAATATCGTCTCGAGCATGTTGGTCACTAACTGCCCGGGATCATCCAGCTTACGCAAAATCGGCCTGGCGTCTGAAGACGAGAATGTAAATTCCTTCCCTTCCTTATCATAGCGTCCCACGATGCCTTTCTCTATCGGAACAGTCTGATCGTCCCGCACAGCGCCGGCGTTCGCCTCTTCCTGAAAACCATTACCCGCCTCTACAGGATGCGGCCGCATGGCTAAACGCCTCATATCTTCCCGCACATCCTCCTGCCAGTCAAAAAATCTTGTTTTCAACAACCCATATCTCCCGGCATTGCTGCTATCCGGCTCATAAAAAAGGAACAATTCCGCCGCCTCCCTGCCCGGCTCTCCTGTCTCGACGATGTGGCCGCTGATAGAACCGGCCAGCGGCATGGCTCGAGGCGGCATCGGATACTGCTCAGGCCCAAACGGCGTCGTATGGATAAAAAATGCCTCTTCGCCTTTTTGAAGAGGGGGTAAGTCGAATATGCTCATCTCATGCCATTTCGATGATATACCTTCCACCGCGCTGACATCACCGGCAAGTTTAAAGAGATCTTCATTATTCCATGCTTTGATGTCATTAAGCATCGATGATGTAAATCTGATCCTCCCTTCTTTTTTAGTCAGATACCACACAAAACCGACATCATACCGGTTAAGCAGCATACGCAGATCGTCAAGTTTCTTTCCCAGTTCCCGTCTCAAGGCAGGATCTCCTGCTTTTTCGGGCGAATCAACCTTTCGTGCCCATGAATACTGAAAATCCTTAAAGACCCTGATAATGTCGTCATAATAGTCACGCGATGTCATGAGGCGGGCATCCGGCGCTCCGGCCGAAACGATACTCATGATCCTATACGGATTGTGAATATAATCGGCCCGTAAAGCCCTGCCATTTTTGAAAACCACGCGGCATGAGAGCCTGACGCGCACATACTGCCACAACGTTGTCATTTTATATATTTCCTTGAGTACGGATCCCGGTATGACCAGAGAATAGTCTTTTCTCGTAAATTTATAATCAGACATCTCCCCCGTCAACAAGAACGGCAAAAAGCGCGTCGTCTTCTTCTTTGCATGTCGCTCGATCGGTTTTACGGTATATGCCTGCCCCGGCGGTATGTCTGTAAGAGGGTTGATTAATTGGGCATCACGCGTCAAAATGGTGTTCAGGCTTAACATGCTGTCCGGATAGTCTTTATCGATATAAGCGAGGCTCACGTGCACATGCGGGATGATCCCGGTCTTATTAGTCATGGTATCGGATACCGACGCGATTATCTCCCCCGGACGTACGGCCTGACCGACGGCAATACCGGAGGCCGGATCCACATAACGATAAATCGTATAGAGCCTGGTATGATCGCGGATCGTCTCATGCCGCACGAATATGACGGATCCTATCGAATCCTTAATGACAGCCGCAACCGTCCCGGCAAAAATAGTGGGCACTGTCTGGCCTTTAGCGATGCGCCGGACCTTCACTTTCCCGCCCTTTGTAGCGATCATGTAGCGGGACATATCAATGCCGCCGTGAGGGCTCCATCGTATGGCGCGGGAACGCCACCATTTTTTTACCGCCCTGAAAAGCATATCCCGGTCAAAAACCCATCCCCGAAAAGCATATCGGCGCGGCATGTTGGACGGCCGGAACTCCATGAGCCACTGGCCCATCCTCATCTTTAAATATGTTTCTTCCTGTGTCGAAACGTCGTCAACGATATCCGCGTTGGCAAAATTATCTTCGGCAACCCCTCCTCCGTCTATAACGGCAAAATACCGGTCAAGAAGCTGATAGGCGGTCCTCCGCGCCCGGCTAATGGTCCTGCGTACGGCAGTAGTCGTACTCGCCTCGAACTGGGCGGCGATACCGTGTTTTATATCGTCCACAAAATTTTTACGCGTCGGGTCTTGCGGAGACGGGCGCGTTATATAAAAAATAATATGCGTCAGTTCCGATTTCCGCACCTTGCGCTCATATCCTTTGCCGGTCAGGAACTTCTTTAGTTCGGTAACAAATTCCTCCCATTTCCCGAACCTCATTGCATTGAGAACAAGCTCGCGCTGATCATGGTACGGCAGTTCACCGGTCTCGCATTGCTGAATAAGGGAGACGGAATGCTGATACCGTCTGAACGCGCGTTCCGCCCGTACCCGAAGCCCGAGCCCTTCGTATACATGCATAAGCTCTTTATAGATTTTTGCCGCTGCGTTAAAATATTCACGCAGTTCCCGCGTACTATCGGTGACCTGTATAATGTATTCCGACGGATCGACCCCCAGCCGCTTTGCCTCGCCAAAGAGCTCCGTATAGCGGTTCTCCGCTTTTTTCAATATCAGATCGGCCCCCTGATCACGGCTCATTGCTGATCCTAACGTGTCGGTATATTTGAGCATCGTGTCCTGGCGCATAAATCCCGCCAACCGGCGGCGAAGAGCATCATGATCGACGATCAACGTATCTTCCTTTTCGAAAAACCTCATCGTCAATTCCGCCCGAGCCCGCTGGATATTTTGCGGATCGCTTTTCTTCGCCAACAGTTTATCCTGCATATCGAGGTACCTCTGGCCGTAATTAAGCCACATCGCGAGCTCGTCCATATCGTCATCATTCCAGATCGCCAGCGAGTCCAAATATTTCTTGGGGAGGTACATCACCCGGCGGCTCCTCCCGGTGTGTATGAGACGCAGCACATTCCGGTCAGGGTCGGAAAATATCAAATGCGTAGGCATGTCAAGTTCAAGGACCGTAGTCATTTGTTTGAAATTTCTTATCCTCGGCGCAAAGGTTTCAAACGCATCATTGTCCCCTGCAATGAATTTCTCTATGGCCCTTTTCTCCCAGCGTTCGACCGCCTTTTTTACTTTTGCATTATTTGATACGTCAATCTCCTTATCGATGTCCTGTTCATACGCAGGATCCAGCATGCGGAAATACTCCCTGGTCTGGTCGCCGTACACAAGTCTTTTAGGATAAACATGAACGATACTGTTCCCGCGCGTCTGGTACGATATCCCCCGCCGGGCCATGGCAATTTTTTTCTCGGGTCTCGTCCGAATGAACTGCGCATAGAGATGCGCTGTGTAGGGCCGCGGGGCATCCATAAGGAAAAATAAAAGCACACCGTAAAAAGCAATCGATGTTCTTCTGGTCGTGTCATTTTCCTTAATCTTTTCAAACTTCTCGAAAAGGCGGCCGTCGCTGTTTAAGGCCGTACGTAATTCCTCCACTCCTCCCTTTTCAAGTATTTGTTTTGCAGCGCGGATAAAGTCCCGGGCTCCGTCAAAATCCAGGTTTAAGCGCCTGAAGAGCAGCCTATAAAGAACCGGATCCTGTTTGTCCGAGAGCCTTTCGATCGCCACCGATAAGCTATCGGCATTTTCGATGTCCAGGATGCGCGGATAATCACCTTCGTTCATACTGAAAACCATGGCCGGAATACCGCTTAACGCCAGGGCCATGATAATAAGTATAACGATAGACCCGCCCGAATAGGATAATGCCTGCGGCAATTGCGTATAATGAATCGTCGTTCGGACAATGCCGGCAATAACTGCGGCAATAAGAAGCAGCTGACCTCCCTGTTTTAAGGCCTTGATGATCCGGGTCAATCTGCTTTCCGTAATACCGGGTTGCGGCGCAGTTGCCGGTTCCGGAGTTATTGCCGCCCCGGCATCACGATATTTCCCGCCGGGAGTAACCGTTATATCACGGCTGGTACGCGCTCCCGGCGCACGGTCGGCGCCGGTTTTCGCTGGCGCGCGAAATGTCAGTTTAGTCCTCGTCGCATCAATACGCGCTTCATAACGGCGATAAAATCGCTCCCCTGAAACCGCGCACGGAATAATAAGATCGTCTCCTGCGCGGGATTGCTCATCAAATCCGAGTTCAAGGGACACTCCGATCTTCTCAAAACGCGGCGTAAGCCTGAAACGAAAATCTTCCAGAGGGAATAACTCAGGCTGCGTGCGGTTTAAAGTGAGCATATACTGAAGGGTTGCTTCGAGAAGATGCTTGCCGGTTTTGACGTCTGCCCTGTTGAAAAAAGACGGTACCTGGACTGTTTGCGCGGGATAAAAAATATCCGCATCAGCCCATGCGGTGCTTTGTATGACGATAGCCGCAATAAGCGTTATTGCCAGCCCCTTGAACGGAACCGATGGTTTTTTATGCATAAAACAATACTTCATCTGTTGACTCGATGTTCTTTATTGTCACTAAAAGTAAATTGACTATAGCACTAAATAGCGGGGATATCGTCACAGGAATGTAATAAGTGTGTCGAAATAATGTAACGGCTTGCCGGTTAAAACAGTTTCCAGTTTTTCAGTTGCGGAATAAAACCGGTATCGGTAAGATCGTAATGGAGCGGCGTGACGGAAATGTAGCCTTGTTTGAGGGCGTCGATATCGCTTTTCTTTTCACCTTCGAGGTCGAGGACCTCGCCGGTCAGCCAGTAGTAGGTGCGGCTGCGGGGATCTTTCCTCTTATCGAAACTCTCGATGATCGGCGTTTTACCCTGCGTCGTGACTCTGAGGCCCTTGATCCTTGACGGAGGCAAGTCCGGGACATTAACGTTTAAAAACGTACCCTGCGGCAGGCCATACCTGAACACCGCCTTTGCGACCCTGCAAGCGACAGCGGCCGCATAGGTGAATTTCTGATTTTTGAAACTGCCCAGAGAGACCGCGATCGAAGGGAAGCCGAGTATCGCGCCCTCGGTAGCTCCGGATACGGTACCGGAATATAGAACGCTAAACCCCGTATTCGGACCGTGATTGATGCCTGAAACGATAAGGCCCGGTTTCCTCTTTAGAAGCGACCGGATCGCTATCTTCACACAATCCGCAGGCGTACCGGTCACCGCATACCCGAAAAATTTCCCCCGGCGATAAGCCTTTTTAACGCGAAGCGGAGACGCCATCGTGATGGCATGACCTACGGCGCTCTGTTCGGCTTCCGGCGCTACGACCGTAACTTCGCCGATCCGGCTCAGCGCCTTTTCAAGCGTGTAAATACCTTCGGCATATATGCCGTCGTCGTTAGTAAGAAGTATCCTTAATTGTCTCTCCGTTTTCATATACCTGCCTTCCGCACCAGCACCTTAGTAATATTTCCTTCCGGGCAGAGCTGCCCAATCGCGAAAGAGAAGCCTGCATTCATCTATCATAAAGCGCGGCAGGATCTCCACAGCACTTCCACCCGACCGTTTCAGAGCATTTGCAGTGATAAGCAATTCGTTAAAACCGATCTTTTGTGCGTCTCGCGTTGTCGTACCGAATACTATCTTCTTGATCCTGGCCCAATGAATAGCGCTGAAACACATCGGGCACGGCTCGGTCGTCGAATAGATCGTGCACCCGGAAAGGTCAAAGCCTCCCAAACGGCGTGAGGCGCGCCTGATGGCATTGACTTCGGCATGGCACGTGGCATCATGGGTAAGCACGGTGTTGCGGCAGACCGCCAGGACCGTATTACCTTTTACGATACAGGCGCCAAAGGGCCCCCCGTCCATCGAAACAATATTTTTTCTCGCCTCGCCTATGGCCAGTTCCATATACCGGGAATCGGGTCTTCCGCTCATAACAGCCCAAGCTCTTTAAGCTGCTTCATAAGGCCGGTATAGGTATCCACCGTGACCATAACCAGCCAGTAGGTAAGCCCAAAAACGATCAACGTCAGGATGATCTTAGTAAGGCGGCTCATGGCAGGAGACGACCACACGAGCGGCAAGGCAAACGGCCCCAGCATCAACAGCGCGCCAATGATCACGTACGGCCTATGGTACCATTTCGGTTTTTCTTCCATCGGTTTATCTTCCTTTTTGGTGTTACAGATAGTGAGAAACCCTCCCCCTGATATGATACCCGCATTCAGGGCGCAATTGTTTTTCCTTTATCAGTTCGCGGATGTCGATGCAGGTAAATACCTTGCCGCTCATCGTTTTTTGAATTCCGAAGCGGCGGTCATAGACCCTGCACAGGTAACGGTCTTCGCCGTCCCTGACAAGATTTGCGCAGGGATCCCCGTCATGAGCACCGCAACAGGAACCGCACCTCCTGCACAGGTTCTCAAAATCCTGGTACCCCTTCTTTAACTTCTCCGTAAGGAACAACTCGTCCGACATTTACTAAGTGCGCTCCTAGAGTTTTCGTAGTACAATAATACCATGAACAAAAAAACTTTTTTTATATATGTCTCTCTCGTCCTTGCGATACTATTCATCGCCGCCGGCTGCGCGATCCCGTTCCCGAACCAGATACCCATCCCTCGATGGCCCATCGTATTCCCCTAGAATTTTCCGGCGATCCCTTTTCTGGCGACATATCCGATAACAATAACGATCGCGACACAAAAGGCGATAAAGACAACGACCTTGAACGATATCACGATAAGCGAACCCGCGATTATCATGACCGGGAAAAGTATCAGGGATAAGATCACAATGACAAATGCGAGTATCAGGACGAGGAGCCCGGCTATAAAATTTTTTATAATCTCCACGATTGCCTCCGGTTTATTTCCTGTTAACTAATTTCAAAAGTTAGATAAAAAATTTGAATTTCAAAATACCATCAGGTATATTAGGGTTATGGCAACAGCATAATGACCCGTACACGGGCCGAGGTTATTATAACCACAAAAAAAGCTGTTGCCATTATTATTTTCTACCTCTCCGTCATCTCTATCTTCTGCCGCGGGTGCACATAACTGTAGAATTGCCGCATATGCGCGACCATCTCGGCCGGCTCGTCGATTACCTTAAAGATGTTCAGGTCCTGTTTCCGGATAAGGCCTTCCCGGAGAACGGTATTTTTTATCCACAGAAGAAGCCCTTTCCAGTAGCTCGACCCGACAAGAATGATCGGCATGGGCTCCATTTTTTGTGTCTGGACCAAAGCCAGGGCCTCAAAGAGCTCGTCAAAGGTCCCGTAGCCGCCCGGGAAAACGATGAACGCCTTAGTGTATTTCGCGAACATGACCTTCCGGCAGAAAAAATAACGGAATTCGACCTGGCGCGTTACGTACCTGTTCGACTTCTGTTTAGTCGGGATAAGGATATTAAGCCCTATCGACTCACCCTTGGCATCAAAGCAGCCCTTATTGGCGGCCTCCATGATCCCCGGGCCCGAACCCGTAATAACGGCATAACCGCTCTTGGCAAAAAGATAAGCGGTCTTTTCGGCAAGATGATAAAATTTTGTCCCTTTCTTTGCGCGAGCGGCCCCGAATATTGAGACCGCGTTCTCGATATCCGACAACGCCTCGAAACCGTCGACAAATTCGCTCATGATCCTGAAAATACGCCAGGGGTCTTCTCTCGTAAAATCCTGTTTAAAGGTCGCCACGCTCACCTCGCTTTTTTGTAATACTCCGTATCACGCAGGATAAGTTTCTCTGTTTTGAACCCCACGTTCAAACGGTACAAGAACCAGTAGCCCCGTATCCCGATGGGGTTGCCGATAATATCCAGGAGCATATGGAGCGAAAGCCCTTGAGCCGCCGATATCCAGTACCCGTTAAGCCGGAAGATGACGATCGCCCCCCAAAGTGCCAACAATAGTTCGAGCGAATGAAAAAGAAGCCAAAGTTGCCTAAGGTCGACATAGACCATGACATCGATGAATTTCCCTATGTCCCGCCATGAATGCTCCCTGAAAAAATCGATGAGGTGATCAAGATCGATAAAGACCCCGAAGAAAAATGCCGTCGCCGCGTATCCCCATGACCTGCTATAGGCATACACCGCGCCTGCCAATGCGCAAGACGAAACTACGTGAGCTAACGGTTTAATCGGTCGTCCTTTCGCCGAGTCATTTACACATCAAACACCGAGTCGTGATTGCCGTACGGGTTGGGCTCCTTGCGCGGATTTTCGGGGTCTTCGAAACAGAGGCCGTCAACGATAAATTTATAGCGGTAATGACCGGGAACAAAGTAAAAGCGCCTTTCCCACTGCCCGTTCTCGTTCCTGGCCAGGCGCGCCTCGTCATTCATTTCCCAGTTATTGAAATCCCCGACCACGAACACATCCTTGGCATCCGGCGCATAATAATTGAACGTCTTCTCTTTTGCATAGACGTTCGAATAAAGTATCCGTTGAAGTTCCTTGTAAAGCGACTCCGGCAGCCGCTCTTTCTCCTGGTTGATAATTTCATCGGCCAGGTTCAGATAGTCGCGCGCCCCCTCGGCATCTTTATCGTATTTGAATATCGGTAAAAATTTCTCCTGCGCCTCTTTGATGGCGATATCATACGATATGACCGATTTGAACATGTTTTCCTTGAACATATTTTTTATCTTATTAAGCATTTTATGCGAAAATTCTGCCAGCGGGTC
Source organism: Candidatus Omnitrophota bacterium (assembly GCA_028715425.1). GTDB lineage: Bacteria > Omnitrophota > Gorgyraeia > JABMRN01 > JABMRN01 > JAQURW01. The sequence goes on along the minus strand of JAQURW010000017.1, from coordinate 417 downwards.
GTACATGGTCACCAGCCCCTTGACGACCGGAGAATGATGGAGTTTAAGCTTTATCAGCTCGATCATACTGATAAGCTTGGATACCCCCATTATCGAAAAGATACTCGTTTCCACCGGCACCAGGATCTCGTTCGCCGCGCGGATCGCGTTGAAGGTAAGAAAACCCAGGTTAGGCGGACAGTCGATCAGGACATAATCATAGCCGAGGTCTGCATACATAAGCGCCCGGAACAATATAAGGATACCGTTGTCTTTTTCCTTCAAGTCCTGTTCGACCGTGCTTAAAATAATATGCGAACCGATGATATCGACATGCTCGTCAAGCGCGATCGCAAGTTCCGGAATAGGTTTTCCCTTATCCGTACCGGTCAGGAACATGGCGTAGGTCGAACCGCCGATATCGATGCGCCTTAACCC
>JAQURW010000184.1 GCA_028715425.1 Candidatus Omnitrophota bacterium | reverse complement strand
AGGTCACGGCTCCCTGGAAAAGGGATCTCAGGTATATCTTTATTTCCGTGGCGCTTTTTTCCGAGGCGATGCTCCTTTTTGTCGCCGCGCAGACCGGTTTCCTCGGCGGGCCCAAGGTCCTTGCCAGCATGGCGACCGACCGGTGGCTGCCGGCAAAATTCTCGACCTTGAGCGACCGCCTCGTCGCGCAGCACGGTATCCTGATCATGGGCGTGGCGTCGCTGCTTATCATGGCCTTCACCAGAGGTTCGGTGGCGTTCCTGGTCGTCCTCTACAGTATAAATGTTTTTATCACCTTTATCCTCTCCCAGGCGGGGATGGTGCGCCACTGGTGGATATCCCGGTTTAAAGTAAAAGCATGGGTTTCCAAAATAACCATTAACGGCACAGGGCTTGTCATGACCGTCGTCATCCTTATTACCATGGTCTTTCTAAAATTCAACGCCGGCGGGTGGATGACGCTCTTTATTACCGGCGCGCTGGTTATCTTCTCGATTCTGGTCAAGCGGGAATACCGGCGGACAGCCAAGCTTTTGCGTAAGCTCAATATCCTTCCGTCTGTTTCCGAGCTGTCCGAACCTAATGCGCCGTTCGCCGTAAAAAAAGAGCCGGCGTTCGATCCGAATGCCAAGACCGCCGTTGTCCTCGTGAACGGTTTTAACGGCATGGGGCTCCATATCCTTTTCGCCATCATCAGGATATTCGGCCACATGTTCAAGAACTTCGTCTTTGTCCAGGTCGGCATCGTGGATACCGGTATTTTTAAAGGGCCTGACCAGATCGATAATCTTAAGGAAGAGGTCAAGTCGGATTTGAACCGTTATGTCGACTTTATGAAAAAGCAGGGGTTGTATGCGGAGGGGATCTCCCTGACCGGCGTCGACCCCATCGATGCGATATCCGAGAACGCTGCCCGGATAACCGAGCACTATCCCGGCGCGGTATTTTTCGGCGGACAGATCGTTTTTCCCGAGGACAGCCTTTTTAAGCGGATGCTTCATAACAATATCGTTTTTGTGCTGCAAAAGAGGTTATACCGTTACGGCATACCGTTCGTGATCGTGCCGATAAAAATATGAGCGAAGCTATGTACGCCAAGACAGTCGATGAGACCGTCGCCGCCTTCAAGACCGACGCGGCGCAGGGCCTGGCCCAAGACGAGGCAAGGGAACGCCTTTCACGTTACGGCGCCAACCAGCTCAAAGAAGAAAAGCCCCCGAGTCCCTTCGAATTATTTTTCGAGCAGTTCAAGGACTTCATCATCTGGGTGCTGATCGGCGCGGCTGTCGTCTCGGGATTTTTGCAGGAATGGGTCGACGCCCTTGCTATCATCGCCATCGTCATTTTGAACGCCGTGCTCGGTTTTGTCCAGGAATACCGCGCCGAAAAATCGCTTGCGGCGCTTCGCAAGCTTTCAAGCCCGCAGAGCAAGGTCATCCGCGGCGGGAGCCGTATGGTCATCCCGTCGGTTGATATCGTGCCCGGCGACCTTATCGAGGCAGAGGCAGGCGACAATATCCCTGCCGACGGCCGGCTTGTCTGGGCGACCGCGAATTTCAGCGTCCAGGAGGCAAGCCTGACCGGCGAATCGACGCCGGTCATGAAGGCCATTACGGCCCTCCGCGAGAAGGATATACCGCTCGCCGACCGGGCGAACATGGTCTACATGGGGACATCGGTCTCCGCAGGCAAGGCGCGCGCGATCGTGGCAGAGACCGGCATGAATACCGAGCTCGGCAAAATAGCCGGCATGGTCCAGTCGATAGACCATGAGTCGACGCCGCTCCAGAAGAAACTCGAAGAGTTCGGGAAGTGGATCGTCTATGCCTGTTTTATCCTGGTCGGCATGGTCTTTCTCCTCGAATGGCTGCGCGGCGGGAAGATCATCGATGTTTTTCTTACGGCGGTGAGCCTTGCCGTCGCGGCTATACCCGAAGGCCTTCCCGCGGTCGTAACGATAGCGCTTGCCCTCGGTGTCCACCGCATGGTCAAGCGGCACGCCCTGATCCGCAAGCTTCCTTCAGTAGAAACGCTCGGCTGCGCGACGGTCATATGCTCGGATAAAACCGGCACCTTAAGCAAGAATGAGATGACGGTCCAGGCTGTCGTAAGCGGCGGGAACCTTTTTCAGGTGTCCGGCGTCGGTTACAGCCCGGAAGGCGACTTTACGATCAATAACGAAAAAAAAGATCCCCGCGACTTTCCTGACCTCGGCACTATGCTTGCGGCCGGCGTCCTCTGTAACGCTAGCGAGCTTGTAGAATCCCCCGGGGGATACAAGATCATAGGCGACCCGACGGAAGGGGCGCTCCTTACGCTTGCAGCCAAGGCAGGCCTTACCAAAAATAAGCTTGAAGCGGCGTACCCTTTCCTCACGGAGATCCCGTTCGATTCCGAGCGCAAGAAGATGACCGTCATCAGGCGGCATGAAAATCGTTATACCGCATTTGTCAAAGGCGCGCCGGATATACTCCTTCATAACTGCTCGCGTATCGAGAAGAACGGTATAGTCGAGGAACTTACCGAGACGGCGAAAGACAGTATCCAGAAGGCCAATAATGAACTGACCGGCCGGGCGATGAGGGTCCTTGCGCTGGCGTACCGCCGGTTCGATACTCTGCCGGAGGTGCAGGATTCAGCGACGATCGAACAGGACCTCACGTTTCTCGGCCTGGCCGCGATGATAGACCCGCCCCGTGAAGAGGTAAAGGATGCCATTAAGGAATGTAACTCCGCCGGCATCAGGACCGTCATGATAACCGGCGACCATAAGAACACCGCGGTCGCCATAGCGCGGCACCTCGGGTTTTTCCCCGAAGGATCGGCGGCACTGACCGGCGAAGAGCTCGATGCCTTAAACGATGAAGAGCTTGCCGCCAGGGTCGAGTCTATTCCGGTATACGCCCGCGTTTCGCCGGAGCATAAGCTGCGGATAGTCAGGGCGTGGCGTTCCCGCGGAGAGGTCGTTGCCATGACCGGCGACGGCGTCAATGACGCGCCTGCGGTCAAAGAGGCGGATATCGGCGTTGCCATGGGCATTACCGGTACCGATGTCACCAAGGAAGTCTCGGACATGGTCGTCACCGACGACAATTTTGCCTCTATCGTCGCCGCGGTCGAAGAAGGGCGCGGCATTTACGACAATATAAAAAAATTCGTGCACTATCTTTTGTCCTGCAATGTCGGGGAGATCATGGTCATGTTCGTTGCCTCGCTTATCGGGATGCCGGTGCCGCTCCTGCCGATCCATATATTGTGGGTAAATCTGGTCACCGACGGGCTGCCTGCCCTGGCGCTCGGCGTCGACCCGGTGGACCCGTATATCATGAAACGCCGGCCGCGCAGCCCGCATGAGCCTGTCGTGACAAAAGAGATGGCTATTATCATGCTCCTTCAGGGCGCGTTTATCGCGCTGTGTTCGCTCGGCGCGTTCTGCCTGGTCTATTATATCGAAGAGGAAGGTATCGCCAGGGCAAGGACCGCGGCGTTCGTGGTGTTATCGTGCAGCCAGCTTTTCCACGCTTTTAATTGCAGGAGCATGAAGGTATCGCTCTTCAGGCTTGGTGTTGTGACAAATCCGCAGCTTGTCGTAGCGACCGGCATATCGTTCCTTCTCTCGATGATGGTAGTCTATGTGCCGTTCTTTAAGACGGTGTTTAAGACCGAACCGCTCGGGCTGGCGGATTGGGTCCTGGTCGTCGGAATATCGTCGCTGCCGTTGTGGGCGATGGAGGTTATTAAGCTGTTCCACCAGTCGAAAAACTCCCCCACACTCCCCCTCTTTAATAAAGAGGGGGACAATACATAAGATTTTTCAAACGCTACCCCCTCTTTGTTAAAGAGGGGGGACGGGGGAGTTCTTTAAAGATGATTAAAAATTATTTTCTTCTTTTTCTTATCCTCGCCGGCATCGAAACCCTCGTTCTCTACATCTCAAGCAGGGAACGGTTTAAGAAATATTTTAATTTTCTCCCGCCGGTCTTCTGGATATATTTCCTGCCCATGCTCGCGGCGAGTTTCGGCATCATAGACGCGCGAAGCCCGCTTTATCAGAAGATATCGCTCAATGTCCTGCCGGCAAGCCTCATACTGTTGCTGTTATCCTCCGACATTAAGGGCATCATGAGGCTCGGCGCCCCGGCGCTTATTATGATGGCGGCAGGAAGCATCGGTATCATGATCGGCATGCCGCTCGTGTTTTATGTGTTTAAAAATGTGGTTGGCAGCCAGATGTGGTCGGGCTTCGGCGCGTTATCCGCGTCATGGGTCGGCGGGAGCGCGAACATGATCGCGGTCAAGGAGGCTATCGGGGCCCCTGACGCGGTTTTTATGCCGATGGTCATCGTCGATACCGTGGTGCCGTACGTGTGGATGGGGATATTGATGGCCCTTGTCGCGTTCGGGCCGGTCTTTGACCGGTGGAACCGCGCGGACCGGTCCATTGCGGATGATTTGGGCGCGGCTGTTAGGGCGGGTTTAGAACCCGCCCCTACGCCCGGCGGAAAAATTACGGCCCCGGGCGTTGCGTACATGACAATATTTGCCTTGATGTTCGGCGAACTGGCGAAAATTATTGCCGGTAAATTGCCCGAGATAAAAAACATGATCAGCACCTATGCCTGGACGATCATCGTGGTGACGGTTATCGGATGCCTCCTGTCCTTTACCCGCGCACGGAGGTTCGAAAGGCACGGCGCCTCGAAGACGGGCTATGTCCTTCTTTATTTTGTATTGACGTCGATCGGCGCGCGGGCGAACATCGCCCATATCGGCCCCGCGCTGATCCTGATCGTGGCGGGGTTTTGCGTG
>JAQURW010000183.1 GCA_028715425.1 Candidatus Omnitrophota bacterium | reverse complement strand
GCATTATTTACCGTGTGCGCCGCATTTGACGCCGCAGTACCCACCGCGTGCGCTGCTTGTGACGGCGTTGTATTAGCTGCCGTGTGCGCCGCATTTGACACCGTAGTACCCACCGCATGCGCTGCTTGCGATGGCGTTGTATTGGCCACCGTGGATACCGCACTGCTTGCCTTGTTCTTTACCTTACTCAGAAGCCCCGCGTGGCTCACACCGGTCGCGCCGAGTAAAACCACCATCACTGCTACTAAAACTTTTCTTAACATAGAACCTCCTTCTGTTTTTATAAAACCATAGGTACCTGTTTATACCACAACGGGTCACAGAAATCAATAACGCAATTTTCTTGCAATCTTATGGACGGTATAGTAGGATAGCATTCTAAAATTCCCGCGAACAAAAGGAGGACATATCCCATGGCGAACGAAACGGTCTTTAAACGGTACAAAGGCAACCCGATCATAACCGCAAAGGCAGTGCCGCGCGCGAACAGTATTCACAATAGCGCCATAGTACCTTTCGGAAAGGGGTATGCCGGTGTTTTCAGGGTCGATGAGATCGACCTTGAATTTCGCATGCATGTCGGTTTCAGCAAGGATGGCATAACATGGGACATTGACCCGGACATCCTGGCAATAGAATGCGACAACCCCGAGATCCTGATGGACCCGAACGCAGGGACCTATGACCCGCGTCTGACGCAGATAGGAGACACCTTTTATTTCACCTGGTGCGTCAATTCCAAGCACGGACCCTACATAGGCATGGCCACAACCGAAGATTTTAAGAAATTCAAACAGCTCGAGAACCCCCTCTTCCCGCCGAACCGCAATTGCGTGCTGTTCCCGAGAAAGATAAACGGGAAATTCGCGATGTACCACCGCCCGAGCGACAGAGGACACACACCGTTCGGGGACATGTATTACAGCGAAAGCCCCGACCTGACGTATTGGGGCTGCCACCGTTTCGTTTTCGGGCCGACAAAAAGCGGCTGGCAATCAACCAAGGTAGGGCCGGGCCCCGCGCCGATCGAGATCAAGGAAGGGTGGCTTCTCATCTATCACGGTGTCTGGACAAGCTGTAACGGATATCTTTACTACGCCGGCGGCGCTATCCTTGACAAAGAGAAACCATGGAAGGTCCTCTACCGGACCAAGGATTATCTCCTGGCTCCGACAGAGATATATGAGAGGGTCGGCGATGTGCCGAACGTCGTGTTCCCGAGTTCCGCGATCGTGAACGACGACACCGTCAGGATCTATTACGGATGCGCCGATACCTGTATCTCGATTGCCGAGGGAAAATTAGCGGATGTTATCTCGTTCATAAAGAAGCACAGTTTCTAGCCGGCACTCAGAATTTGAATATATCCAGATCGGTGATCTTAGGACGGCCCTGCCCGGGCCGGGTCATACGTTTCAACTGTTCTTCCTCTTTCTCCTGACGGTGCCTCACGGTCTTTTCCTGCGCGGCATTGATGGTAGCTGCCACATCTTCCGCTTTACTGACATAGACGTCAGCCCCCAGAAACGCGGCGTCGCACGACGGCAGGACCGGCCCTTCGGCATAGGCGATGATCCCGACTTTATGGGAAAGCGGCCATATTCTCGATGCCAGTACAGACGGAATGTCGGTACGTTTATTAAGCTCCTTGATCTTGGTTATGAAGGTTTTTATGTCCGCGATGAGCCCTTTAGTTCCCTCCGGGTTCTTACTGACCTTAATAACTATGAAATCAGGCCGTTGTTTCAGCGCCACGATCTTAAATACGTCCATACTATCGATAGTAAACACCTTAAAGCTCATCTGGCGCATCCGGGCCTTGACGTCCGCGGTATCGGTTCCTTTGTCCGTATCCATCAAAAAAAGGCACGGTTTGGCGAGCGCCGAGAGTATCCGGTCGATCTCCTTCAGCACCTCATCCAATTTGAAAGGCTTGCTTATAAAACCGTCCACGTTCAGGCCCTCAAAAAAATCCTCGAGTTCCCCGCGCACCGTAAGCACAAGCACCGGGAAATCCGGATGCATGTCGTCACCGCAGATCTTCTTGTACAACTCGATACCGTTTATCTTGGGAAGATTTATGTCCAGGATGAGCAAGTCCGGCCGATCGGTCACTATGGCCTCGAGGCCGGCCTGGCCGTCATGCGCCATGGAAATCGTGTAGTCTCTGACGGCCTCGAGGCGCGTTTTTATGGTGTTGGCCAGCTCCACCTCGTCATCGACGATCAATATCTTCTTTTTTGTGTTGTCCATGAGCTCCTCACATTTCCCCCGAACTTACCGCAACCCACAATATGTATACTATCCCGAGCAAGAGACCAAGGAATATAACAGCAAGAAAGTATTTTAAAAATTTATTGTCGACTTTCTTGAATACAACAACCGCCGCACCGGCTAAAAGAAACGCGAGAAGGGAAAGGACGATCATGATCTCCCGAATCTCCCCGGGAACCGCAGGCTGACCCCAGGGCCTCTCATGGTAAATGTCATATTAATTTTTTCGCGACCATCCCGTACTTTTTCATGTTGCGAAATTCTACCGCGTTCGGGACAAATTTCATAATGACATAATCCGGGTCGGTCTTGCCCTTCGGATAAAAACGCACCCATTCGTCCCGCCAAAACCTGTCTTTTGTTTTCTGGTCGGTTATAATCTCAATGGTACCGTGGTACCGCATGTCGGTCATGATTTTATAGTTACTCATAACAACGCATACCCGCGGATTGCCCTTTACCTCTGAGATCTTATCGGTAGTGCCTAAAGAACTGTACCATACCGTCATATCATCGTCCACCTTGACGATCTGCATCACACGAGCGTTTACGCCCTTAGTCTTCGAGACTGTCGCCAACACCGAAACATTCGCGCTTCTAGCGAACTCAAGCGCCTCTTTCTTTAAATCCGCGTCCATAATTACCTCCGGTTCATTAGGGCTTTGCACCGTTTGCTGATCCCAATACACACCTGTCCCCTTTTTCGATCTTATATATTATTTCTCCACAAACCGCGCCTTGTTCCTTTGATAGGCGGCCTCGCCCAGCACGCTTTTTGCCAGAGTGTCCTTGTCCTCGCCGTTGTCAAAGTCGTATTCCATGACAGCCACCGTCCGCAAAAGCCTGTCAAGGCCGGTCGATAGGAGGGCCTGCTTTTGCGCCGCCATCTGATCGATCAATTTGACATAATAAGCAGCCGGTTTCTTGATAACAGCCCCTTCTTTCTTGTAGGCGCTTATAAAATACATCACCAGGCCTTCTTTTGTCACCGTAGATAACGTCGGCCAGGCAGCGCTCGAAGAACGCATTTCTTCCACCAGCTTTATAGTCGCTTCGCCGCTGATCAGCTCGCCGGGAACAGCGGGCCCGGGTGCCTCTGGAACCGGTTCTTCCAGCACCTCTACGTCGTCTATGTCCATAGAAGCTATCCCGACAGGAGCAGAAACCGCGGCAGGATTAGCCGCGCGGCGGGGCGCCTGCACTGTGCCTGCACTGCCTGCCGGCCGTTTCGAGCCTTTTGCCTTCATTGCATTGGGATTCCCCACGGCAAAACCGGTATCCGACTGTGTTACCATAAAGACGAAGAAAAACACACTGAGGCAAAATTTCATCTTATTTCCTTTCGTATCTTAAAGGCCCGTATTACGAACGCAATACACAAACAAAAGACCGGGAATAAAAAACCGTATCCGGTATATACCGTTTTACGGGCGGCCGGGGCCAGTCCGTACGTCACGACACCCTCGATAAACATTACCTTATTATTTTTTTTCAGGCACGCGGTAATATTCCCGTGCCGCGATATAAAACAGGATATCCCGGCGTTCGAGCACTGCGCCAGCGGCCTTCCATTCTCGACGGCCCTTAGTATGGACGCTTCGAGGTGCAGGTATTGGGCCGATGTTGCGCCCAGCGCGGCGTTATTGTTCATATTTATCACGAAACCGGCGCATTTGTCAACCAACTTTCTCGTCAGGCCCGCATAAAAATCCTCTGAACACAACGTTACCCCGAACATATGCGCTTCTTTACTGCCTGCCCCGCCGCCTGAACTTAAGGAAAAAATACCCGGCTCTCGGCCCGGGCTGAAGCTCCCTTCTTTATACCGGAGGAGCCGCTTGAGTATATTCGGCAACGGAAATCTGATAAAGGAATATTCGCTGAAAGGGATCAGGTGTATTTTTTTATACAAACCGGTGACAGTCCCCCTCGCTTTTATGAGCATGGCGGTATTGTAGAGCCTTGTATTATCGACAAGCGGCGCGCCGATCATCATCGGGCATCCTGTTTCAATGATCAGCCTCGCTATGGCCTCACGCAAATCCGCGTCATCACGAAAGTCGCCGGGCATCGACGTCTCGGGCCATACAATAAGGTCAGGCCTGTCAAGTGCCGCCTCCCGGCAAAGTCCGGCATACCGGTCAAGGACTTCGGCAGCAAACTTTTCGTCCCATTGCCTGGCCTGGTCGACGTTCCCCTGAAGCAGGCTGATCTTTAATCGAGGGCCTTCGTCTTTCGCGTCGGCCAGCGCAAAAAAGCCGTACATAAAAAGGGCCGCAGGAATGACTATAACCGGCGCCAGATAACGCAAGTCATTATCTTTTGTCGCGCAATATACCGAAAAAGCAAAAGCTATCAAAAGGAAGGTTATACCGTACGAGCCCGCGATGCCGGCGGCCTGGACCGTATAGAGGTTGAAACTCTGCGTATAGCCGGGATCCCAGGTAAATCCGTCGAGAAGAAGCGCCCGCAGATACTCGGACGACACCCAGAGCGCAGGGACATATAAAAGCCCTGCCGGCCTTCTCCTGTAGAAAAG
>JAQURW010000182.1 GCA_028715425.1 Candidatus Omnitrophota bacterium | reverse complement strand
TCGTCATGCTTGAGCGCTTCGGCTATGGCAAGGATGTTTTTGGTGCCGATACCGTGTACGCCGTATCTGTTGGGTTTGAGATAAAAGTATTCTTTGGGGGCCTTGTTGAAATATGACAATAACATGTTATCAAAGGACATTATGCCGGTCCGTCTGAATTCATCGAACTCATACGGCCGGGCCTTTTCTGCGGGTATGTGCAGGGTGACTTCCTGCCGTGTCATAAGGCTGTACGCATCGATAATGAGCATACCCTTGCCTTTTTTCTTGAGGGCCTCGTCCTGTTCTATCGTGTGGACAGCATAGTTGCCGATCAGGCCCTGCAATTCGCCTCCTGAAAATTCAACCGGCATCGTCCCGGGACTGCCGGACAGATCGAGACATAACCCTTCCGGATTCATTACCAGCACCTGTTTCAATTCCTCCCGCCCGAAGGTATGCCCCTCTCTGATTGCGGCCTTTAGTTCCCCGTCACGGTCCCGGTCATGCACTGAAAACCCGAACTTCTTCACGAAAAATATCATGGCGCCGGAATCGAGATAATCGGCGTCTATTATTTTGCTGTTGCCCATTCCGAGCTGGAACCTCGGGATGACAAACCTTCGTACGCCTTTCACGTGATACAAATACCGCAGTTTTGCCTCAAAAAACCGCGCTGCCAGGTCGTCGCCGATCTGCCGGTACTCCTTGAATATGTGGAACGCAAGTTCCGCGGTCCTGCCGTCGGCGCTTAGCACATGGACACCGTAGCCGATATCATCGGCATTTCCCTTTCCGTCGGAGTGTTGATAAAGCTCCAGGGATTTTCCCGCCCTCTTCGAATCCATAACGGTCATCGTAAACCCTTCGCCCATGTCATATCGATCGGCGTGGTCGACATCGATGGCATTATGTTGCCGCTTAACCTTCCTCCCTCGTTTTTCAAGCACGGAAATAAATTCCAGGACAAACGGAGAATAGGTCTTTCCCCTTGCATCCGTAGGGATCCTCTCGACCCTCCCGCCGGGAATAGCGGCCTGTATCCTGGCGATTCTAACAGCCGGTCCATGGTCAGACGCCGCGTGTCCCGCCGTCCCGGGCAGGGTTTTTATGGTTTCGGTCAGGGCGCTATCGTCCTGCGGCCAGCGCTGTTTCTGGAAAAGACGCAGCGCATAATGCACCTTCATATCAGGATGAAGTCGGCGAGACTTGCCTTCCTTATTGATGAATTCATCGAGCGCTGCTTCGCCTCCCAGGCCGTATTTTATAAAGACCTCAAACGGTAATTGCCGGCTGGCAAGCGCGCCGTGCGCGACTTCATGAAAAAGCGCAATGTCGTTATCCTTCAGCGATTCGTCTACGGCCAGCAATGTTGTGGTCCCGATGCCGTGTATGCCGTATTCGTTGGGCCTCAGGTATAAGAAATCTCTGACAAGATGGTCATGATACGAATGCAGCATCAGATCGATGGCCGTAATCTTTGTTTCCCGAAAGCCTTTGAACGCATACGGCGGGGCCCTGACCGCGGGTATGCGCAGGAGAACATCTTCTTTTTTCTCAAGGTCATAGGCATCGATGATAAGCAAGCCCTCGCCGTTTCGCTTAAGGGGCTCATCCTGCTCGACCTTCCGCAGTGCATATTTGCCGATCAGCCCCTCGGCGCCGGCCGGATACATGCGCTCATATTCCCGCAATACCTGCTGCAAAAAAGGCAGGTATCGTGCCTGCGACATGATAACAGGCCGTCTTAGAAGTTTCTGCCTGAACTGCCCAAGCGCAAAATCAATTACGATATCGCCCCTGGCAGTTTCGATCACGGGATACCAGTGGAAGAGCGGGTCTTTGGAAGCGGTATGTTCGTTCTTTACGTTGGAGGCGATCCCCAGCCTGTCGCATGCCTTGTTGAACGCCTCGGCAAACACATGGCAGGCTTCCCGGTCCGGCGCATACCATGGCCCCTTAAAGCTCAGAGCAGGGTCGTCATCAAGATCGGTATCTGCGCCTACGGCCAGAACATCGATCCAGGCATCGCGGACTTTTTCGACAAGCGAATATGCCTCTTGCGACTGTTTCATGTTGATTTCTTTTTTGAGGTTTCTTATCGTAATACGCCGATGATTTGGTCGCGACCGATCAAACGGTAACAGCATAGTAACAAAAAAATCTTCCAGCTCTTTTTTAGACCTGACAAGCCGCTCCAGCGGCGTTTCCGGCAACGAAACGCTCTTTTTGGCCCGGCCAGCGATATTGACATAAGCGCCCTTCTCATCGTTGCCATACAGGGAAAGCATTTCCGGAATATATCTATGATCCAACTCGGTAGAACGTCCCAATCGTTCGTAAAGATCTCTCAACGGATAGGCGTAGCCGCAGAACATCTTGGCTATCTGGCGGGCGTTCAATCCTTCATAATCGGTCCCCTTCAAACTATCGTCGGCGCAATCGATATATTTCCGTATCCAGGCCGCCATGCCCTTTTTATCGGCTATACCGAGGACCCTGGCCCTGAAATATTCCCACTGCAGTATTTCATCGATCTCGTGCCGTTGGATGCACCGGTCAGGCGTAGATGCAAGCATGCTGTCGATATAGATAACCGGCATACCGAATTCCGCGCTTGTTTTTAATTCACCGGTAAGGTCGGCCATAGCTGCCTGGCCGGTCGAGGCCAGGAGTGCCGCAACTTTTATGAAGGTTACCGACTGTAAGCCTTTTATCTTCGAGCCCTTGATCCGCCCGCGCCAGGGGTATATATCGCCGACTACTTCTGTCCGGCGCTCTTTCCATTCAGCCGCAAAGATATCTTTTTCCCGTCCTACCTGTTCTTCGATATATATTTTGATCCCTTCGAAGGAAAAAAGAAATTCTCCGAGTGCGAATTTTTCCCTGAATTCAGGGTCGGGTAATGCCGTGGGCACGGCAAGGGTGGTATTGCCCGAACGATTATCACCGGCAGGCATGGACCATCCGATGTCGTTAATCACGAGAAGGCAGGATACGATGATGGATATGCATTTTTTTGTAGCGGCGTATGGCCACACGCCCTGACGATTTATTTTATTTATACACATATGGAATAGATTACATCAATATTAAAGGCATATTGTCACAGGAAGGTAAAAGAAGTGTAATATGAAAGGGCGAAAGGCCATACGCCCTTATAAAAAACGGGCAAGGAATGCCGTAACAGCGGTCTCGACCTTAAGGGTACGCTTGCCTAATCTGACAGGGGCGCACCCGCACGCGACAAATTTCTCTATTTCATAGGGGATGAACCCGCCTTCGGGGCCGATGATAAGAACGACCTGTCCTTGAATGCCGGCCGGACAATCGGTGAGCGCTTCGGCATGGGCCACAAACGCGGCAGCCCCTTGAATAAGGGCCGGTAGCTCATCTTCGACAAAAGGCTTAAACCCTTTGTGAAAACAAACTTCGGGAAGAACCGTGTCACGGGCCTGTTCCAATCCGAGTATAAGCTGTTTATGGACATTGCCCTCGTCCAGCGCGGGGCTTTGCCAATAACTTTTTTCGACACGGTTACTGTTAATAACGCGGATTTTTTTTACGCCGAGCGTGGTGGCATGGACAAGTATCCTTTGGAAAACGCCCGGCCGCGGCAAGGCAAGGACCACGGTGCCGGGGAACGGTTGAGGCGGTTCACGATTAAGCGTAACATCCAACTCTATTGTTGCGCCGGTCACCGCCGTCACGGTCCCGGTGCCGATCAGGTCGTTTTCGACGCCGACCAAAAGCACCGTGCCCGGGCGCGCCTTCAGGACCTCCCTGATATGTTTACAGCGCCTGCCGTCTACGACGGCATGGTTTTCCGCCGTAAAATCTCTCCGCTCCAAAAGGATAAGGTTCATGGGATCAAGGATCTATTGTTTTTCCATGACAAGGACGATATTTTCGGCAGGAAAAATGAAGGTCCAGAAACGCTCGTACTGTTCCGGGAATCTGTTGGCCAGATATTTGATCCCGAACAACCTGAACGTTTTATAGAACGTCAATTCCCACCGGACGATGCGAAAGGGGACGTTCGCTTCCTTTAAAAGATTACGGAACATAAAATAAGAATAGAACAACCGGTGCTGCGGTTCGGCATAGGCGACATAGTTCGAAAAATGCGGCGTCTCGATATACACGGTCCCGCCCGGCTTTAAGATACGATGGGCCTCCCTGATCAGGCCGGCCGGGTTCTTTACATGCTCGATGATATGTTTTGCGTAGATCGCGTCCGCGTAATTATCCTGAAAAGGGTACGGAAATATCTCGAGATCATGAATAACGTCCGCATCGCTTGCCGGATCGATATCGACGCCGATCGCGCCCGGCACTTTTTGTTTTTTGCACCCGAGATCGAGTACCATCCCGCCCTTCACACTATTGTTCCGCATGTATCCATTATAACACAGGCCCGCAGGGCATGCCATTAAAACGCTTTTTTTCTTCTTAAACGCCGCCGTTTCGCCCGTCGGACCGGAAGGAAGAGATGCCGGTGCGCCTCGGCCGCTATAACGCGGTTCAAGACGATGAGCGATATGAGGTTAGGAATGGCCATAAGGCCGTTCGCGATGTCCGCAAACGTCCATACCAAAGGAAGCGTTGTTATCGAGCCGACCATAACGCTTATAACCCATAGCCAGCGATAGACGATGATCGCCCGCATGCCTAAAAGATATTCTATCGCCTTTTCGCCGTAATAAGCCCAGCCGATGATCGTCGAGAAAACAAATATCAAAAGTCCTATTGTCAGTACCGCCGGCCCGACGACCGGTATCGAGGAAAAGGCTTCCTTGGTCAATGCCGCGGCGCCGATACCTTTTGTCCACGCGCCGGAATTGA
>JAQURW010000181.1 GCA_028715425.1 Candidatus Omnitrophota bacterium | reverse complement strand
GGCGACCAGCTGTCCTATGCTACATTTCTTTTCTCTTGCCATAGAAAATGCCGCGATTATCGGCAGCATCGCATCGCGTGTCGCGAGCTTTTTAAGGACGTTGCCGTTATTGAGCCTGATATCGCTTCCCAGCAGAAAACCGCCGTTTCGTTCGAAGCCGACGGCTATGCCGCCTTTGTTTTTCGGATCCCGTGACCAGTCTTCCATGGCCTTGACGACGTAGGGCGAGCCTATTTCCACCTTTACGACCGTATAGCCGAGGTCCTCGAGCATGCGCTGGACTGTGCCGCTGACCGTTGCCGTTATAACGGCAAGTTTGGGTTTGTTTTGGCAAAAGTCCAGGTCGGCGATATACTTACAGGTAAGATACCCGAGCTTATCGCCGTATATGAAACTTCCGTTCTCATCGAAAAGCGCAGGCCGGTCGGAATCGCCGTCCGTCGACCAGATGCCTTTTATATGCTTGCCGGCCGCCCTGCATTCGTCCCGCATTCCCCGGACCACGGTCTGGAAGTTAAAGTCTGTGGGTTTTTTCGGTTGCTTGACGTCTTCGGTGTCGACGATCAATCCGCGCTCCCAATCGTTCCCCTCGCGCATGTAATTAAAGGTATTTGAATCGAGCCCCAGGCCCGTGAATATGTCCCTGATAATGCTTCGTCCGACCGACATGTGCGCGAGAAAGGCCATTTCATCGTCGCCGTCGAATATCTTTCCGAACGCCTTGACGTACCGGTCGATATACATTTGGCGCGCCTTTTCCGATACATCGGTCTGGCCGGGCATCTCCCGTTTTGCGGCGCCTTCCTTAGGCGCTCTCAACTCTCCGCGTTTGGCGAGGGCTTTGTCGAGGGCGTCCCTTTGCTGATCGTTCAATTCTTCCCTGACCTTGAGCGCTCCGCTCCGGTCGAACATGCAGATGTTTTCCTGCATCATCAGCTCAAGCTCGAGGAACATCCGTACCTGCTCGAGGATTTCAAGCTCGTCCTCTTTCAAGACCTCGCCGGTCGGTGTGTTCGGTTTAACGCCGTTTTGCTCGTCTAAGAGCGCTTTGAGAAAATCCGGGTTACTTCCCAAAACCGGGTTATGGCTTGCGGTAATCTCGACGCTCGGGATGGCTCCTTCGGCGCGGTACATACCGTAATAAGCAACGGCCGGCGTCGGCAGGTTGCCGGCGCATAGAACCGTCTTATTCCACATAATGCCCGCTAAGAGCGCGATCTTCATGATGTCGGGGCTTGACGGCCTGAGATCGCCTGCTATAACGAGCTCATCCAGGTCCAGATACCCCTTTGCCTTCATAAAGCTCATGATCGCTTCCGCAACGGAATAACACTTGATATTTTCGAGAAATAAGACCAGGTCGCGTATCCCGCTGGTGCCGAACACCAGCTGCTCGCCGAAGGCGCTCCGTGCGGTCTTTGTTTTCAGGGTCTTGTAAAAAACCGTATCCGTGGGCAACATTTCATCGGTGTCGACTTGAGGAGCGAAGGCCGCGATATTGATGGTCTCTTCTTCTTTGTCCTTAAATGTCCTGACAAGGTCTGCGATATAATCCTTTTCGACCAGTCCCCAAAAGCCCTCTTTGCCGCCTGCCGTTACCTCTGCTTTGAGTTCGTCGAGGAGATAGGATTGATCATGAAAGGCCTTCCATATCGCTTTTGCAGACTGACCCGCATAGGCGGTGCCCTGCAATAACTCATCGGCGTTATTCATGTGCGTATTAATCCATGCGCGGACGCTTATGATTGGCTTTCCGGCCAGTTCGTAGGCCTTTTCAAGCTCCCGCCTGAATTTTTCGGCCTGTATGGCCTCATCGATCTCATGTCGCTGGATCGCATTGTTGGCCCTCAGGTAATAATCCGAGTCGAGATAGATTATCGGCCCCTTGCCCGACTGGGCGACGCCCTTATCGTCTTTTAACGTCAATCCGACGTGCGCAAATTGGAGCGTATGGGTGAAGAGCCCTTTGACGAGGACGATCTTTACTTCGTCGAACCCCGGCAGATCGTTCGTGATCCTGCCGCTCAGGTTCTGCGCGACGAGTTGGTCCTGCGATACCTTCTGATCGATGACCTTTGCCTCGCGCCAGGCCGCCATGCCTTTCGCTTCGCTTCCGGCGGTACTGATGAATGCGTCCTGTTCGTTCTTGATCTCTTCCGCCAAAAACTTCCCGACCGCGGCGTTCGGCAAAGCCGATGCGCGTGCGATAAAATCTTCCATCAGCTTATCCTGGTTGATCTTACTCGGAGTCGCCAGCGTCGATTTTTCCGCTGTTATCGGCTTGGTGTCGGCCGATACGTATCCCGAAAAAACAAGCGACGG
Organism: Candidatus Omnitrophota bacterium; assembly: GCA_028715425.1. Lineage (GTDB taxonomy): Bacteria > Omnitrophota > Gorgyraeia > JABMRN01 > JABMRN01 > JAQURW01. The sequence continues at coordinate 2,523 of JAQURW010000181.1, read as the reverse complement.
GAGCATCATAATTGCCGCGATTTTAGTCAGTAACCTGCGCGCACCTGATTTGTCAAAGTTCATTTTTTTCTCCTCGTTATAGGTTATATATTTTCTCAACAACAATACTGTATGAAGTATACCGAATTTCAGATTATTTATTGTCACCGTTATGTAACGAGTTTGTAAAGGTTTTGTAAGGCAAAAAATTATACCCATGCCCATCGGCGCTTGGCAGACCGACGGAACATGGGTATCGCTCCGCGCCTGACTTCGGCGCGGAGCTAACGACTTTGTTGTCAAGGTTACGCTGCTATAAGGACCTGCGTATATCTGTCTATTTCACGTTGTATCGCCTGTATATCCTGCGGCGCTATCTTCGGCATGAAGATGTAGAACGTAAGCTTGAGGCCTAAGAGCGTATGTTCTACCAGTTTCATTGCGCTGTTTTCCGTAGTGCCTGCCAGGAGTTCCAGGGCTGCGTCGTACAATGCCGGCATCACGGTGCAATCATATTCTATGAGCCGCGCGTCGCCGACCGACTCTAACGACCGGTCCCTTTTTCTGTCAACGACCACGATACTGTCTTTTTTATAGCCCTGCTGTACAAGATCATTCTGTATCACGCTCGGGGCTATGGCGTTCTCGACAATGACTGTTACGTCATCCGGCGAGAGGACGTCAGACGGTATTGCCATTTTCCTGAGCGCGTTCTGTTTCATGGCGTTGGTGCTCCGGCGCTCTGCTTCCGTCTTGACCGTGAGCCATATTTTAAGTTTATGGTTCTCGGGATGCGCCGAGGACTTCATGCGCGATTGGTGCTGGTCTGCCAGGACCTTGATCTCGCCGAAGCTCTTTACGGTTACCGCGACGACGCTCTTTGACGTATCGGAGTCCAATATATCCTGCGCGTAACCGCTCAAAAGATACTTCGTATTAAAGTTGCTATTGATCGATTGCATGCGCATATTCATCTGATACAGGCTGTTCGAAGCCAGATTTTCTGCCGTAACGGCCGGCAGGACGAGGCTCAGATCTCTCTGCATTGCTTTGATCTGTTCGTATGATAGATTCGCCAGTCGTTCACGGCTTGCATCCATCTCCAAGGCTTTAAACGCCGGATGGGTAAGCCTGAACAGTTCTATGATGGTCTGCTCAAGAGTTTGCGCCAGTACGTCGGCCTTTACGTCTTGTTGTACGGGCAATATCATTTTTGCGCCTGCCAGTGTGCCGAACCGTGATAGGGTTTCTGCATCGTTTGTCTCGCTTGCGCTTCCCTGATAAAAAACAACCATGATCTTTTCAGCCGCGTGTGCCTGGACACGATTTACTGCGTCGAGTATTTTCTTCTGTTCGCTCTTGGTCGTGTCTTTTCTGACGCCAAGTATGATATCCGGTTTGCGGACATTTTTGATAAGCGGTATGAACGGACGCAACCCGCGTACATGGCTTGAGTATGTTTCATGAGTTATGATATCCCGGAATATGCCCGGAGCTGTTTCATGAAGAGCAGTGAGCGCTTCAAGGTCATGCCCGATGTCATACCATGCGGCCTCGAGCTCTTTTAAATGAGGATTGGCTTTAAGGATAGCCTGTGTTGTCAAAACGGCCCGTATAAAATACGGTATAGCAACGATAACGCCTATGACAACGATGGCCCCGGTCATGCTTAACCATTGAACAAGATGCTGGCTCCAATAATCCGTTAAACATTGATTGATCCCCATGACCAGACCTGACATAATGCCTAGTATAGTATATGCCCCGCCTTCGCCGCCTAACCCCATCGGCCGGAATGCATGGCCTTTGCCTTCTCCTCGCTCGGGCGCCGGTCTGGTCCCCTGGTAATATGCTACGGTCTCACGTATGCCTTGATCGAGCGGTGTGAGAGGTTCGTTATCCAGGAGCATCGTCTGGAAAATGGTATTGTTGCAGATGTGCGCCGATTTGTCTTTATGCGTTTTGTCTTCCGTCACCTTTATATCGGGGCGACTGAGGGCATTTTTGACCTGTTCGGCGATCTGGATATTCGTGGTCGTCCTGCCGCTGGCTATGTTAATGACCTTTGTCTTTCCGACCAGCGGTATCGTTGCTGCACGTAAGAGCCCTTTCACGCAGTCGTTGACGTACAGGTAATCACGTTTGCCTTCGGCCCAAACAGCATACGTTGAACCATGAGGCGCCCTGTTCATCTCTTCGATGTAGGTCGGGACTTTATATGCCGCCTGTTTTGGCCCGTAGATATTCGCGAACCGTACGATCATGGTATTGGGCAGGTCCCTGATCATCCGTTCGGCGAGGAGTTTTGTCAGCGGGTAGAAATAATCGTTCGGAAGGCCCAGTTCTGCCGGATTGGGTATTGCCGGGAAGAGCGGCATGACCTCCTTATTGATAAATTCAAGAGGGCTCTCCACGTTGCCCTGTGTTCTGACAAATTTTATAACGTACATCCTCATTTTCTGTTCGATGAGAGGAAGTTTCGGTATGAACCTGGTCATCTGTTTAAAGATCTTTTCGGCTTCGTCTTCGGGTACCTTGTGGGTA
>JAQURW010000180.1 GCA_028715425.1 Candidatus Omnitrophota bacterium | reverse complement strand
AGTGCGGCGCGAGCCTTCCCCAGCCGTTATCGCAGATGCAGGAAACGCCCCAAACAGTGAGGCAATCGGAGCACAGGGATATCGCGCATCCGATAACGCTTGAATGCAGGGAAAAAATACAGAACAAGGTTTTAAAGGCCTTTGAAGATGAGGCAAAGAAAACACCCCAGGACAGGGATAGGTCAAGGCATGAGGAGCGTATTAGTTTTGAAGATGATGACGACCTTGACAATAAGGATATAGCTCTTTAAAAAAATATCAAGCTCAAGCAGGGATAACCGGACTGCCCGGTAGTGTAATGGTAGCACAGCAGCCTTTGGAGCTGCGCGTCCAGGTTCGAATCCTGGCTGGGCAACCATGGTTCGACGCGCCCCGCCTGACGTAAAATTCATGGCGGGGCTTGCTCACCATGGCCCTGAGCAAGCGAGCGGTCGATAAACGCGGACGAGCGCGTCGAAGGGCCAGGATGCTATGTTACGGAAAGAACAAATTTTATGCAAAACATAACCTGTGTCATACTAGCCGCGGGACGCGGCACACGGATGAAATCGGACTTTCCGAAGCCCCTGCATAAGGTCCATGACCGGCCTATGCTTGAGTATCTCCTCTCGACCGTTTACTCTATCGGCATCAGCCGGACGGTCCTGGTCCTGGGGCACGGCAGGGACGAGATCAAGGGGCATTTTAAGGGCGTTGATATCATTGTCCAGAAGAAGCAGCTGGGAAGCGGCGATGCGGTAAACACGGCGCGGCAGTATTTTAAGCGCTACCGGGGCGATATCCTGGTCCTGTATGCCGATACGCCGCTTCTGAAACAGGAAACGCTGAAGAAGCTGATCGAAAAACACAGAAAAGGGAATTACGGGGTAACGCTTTTGTCGGTCAAGGTGCCTGAGCCTGCAGGATACGGAAGGATCATCCGCGACCCTCAGGGGAACGTGATCAGGATCGTCGAGGAAAAAGATGCCACGTTATATGAAAAGGAGATCTGCGAGATCAATATCGGCGCCTATGTTTTTAAAAGGAACGCCCTTTTTGACCATATAAACAGCGTGTGCTTCAACAGGTCAAAAAAAGAATATTACCTTACCGACATTATCAATATCTTCAATATTGCGGGGATACCGATCGGCGCCCTCGTAATCGATGATCCCGAGGAAGGATTAGGCATAAATTCCCGCGTCGAGCTTGCCGGGGCGAACGAGATCATACGCCGCCGTATCCTCGAACAGTTCATGCTGGCGGGCGTTACCGTTATCGATCCTCAAACGACCTCGATCGACCGCAGCGCCCGGATCGGGCGCGATACGATTATTTATCCGCATACCGTGATCGAGCGCGATGTCGTTGTCGGAAGATATTGCCAGATAGGGCCGTTCGCGCATCTAAGGCCCGGCACTGAGATCGCCGAACATGTCGAGATCGGTAACTATGTCGAATTGGTGCGCACAAAGATCGGCAGGTACTGCAAGGTCAAGCATAAAACCTACCTGGGGGATACTACCCTCGGGGAACATATCAATATAGGCGCCGGGACTATTACCGCAAATTATGACGGTAAAAATAAAAATAAAACGATGATCGGCGACGGTGCGTTTATCGGCGTCGGTTGTATCCTTATCGCGCCGGTCAGGATCGGGAAAAGGGCCGTTCTCGGCGCAGGCAGTGTGGTGACGAAAAACCACCATGTGCCGGACGGTGCGACGGTGGTGGGCATCCCGGCGAAGATCTTTAAAAAGGGAGGCAGGGCATGACGGACAAGATGAAAATATTTGCGGGCAGTTCAAACAAGCCTTTGGCTGAAGCCATATGTAAAATCTTAAAGATCAAACTCGGCGATGCGCGGATCACCCGTTTTGCCGACGGCGAAATAAGCGTCAAGATCAGCGAGAATGTCCGCGGCGAAGACGTCTTTGTCGTGCAGTCGACCTCGTCACCGGCCAATGATAATCTCATGGAGCTTCTTATAATCATGGATGCGCTTAAGCGGTCCTCCGCCAACAGGATAACGGCGGTGCTTCCCTATTTCGGCTATGCCCGGCAGGACAGGAAGGACCAGCCGCGTGTGCCGATAACGGCAAAGCTTGTCGCCAACCTCATAACACGGGCCGGCGCATCGAGAGTTCTTACCGTTGACCTTCATGCCGGCCAGCTCCAGGGGTTTTTTGATATCCCGCTGGACCATCTTTACGCGGTCAATGTCTTTGTGGATTTTTTACATAAATTAAATCTGCCGAATCTGACGGTTGTGTCGCCTGACGTAGGCGGTATTAAAATGGCGCGTGCCTATGCCAAACGGTTGAACGCACAGCTGGCGATCGTCGATAAACGGCGTATTGACGATACCGCGACCGAGGTCATGAACATCATGGGCGAGGTGGCGGGACGGAATGTCGTTATCGTCGACGATATCGCGGCGACGGCAGGGAGCCTTATCGAGGCCGCGCAGGCGGTCAAGAATGCCGGCGCGCTGGATGTCTATGCCGCCGTGACGCATCCGGTATTGTGCGGTGAGGCGATTCCGCGCCTCGAGCGCAGCGTCATCAAGAAGCTTTTGGCGACCGATACCATCCGAATAGATAATGTCAAGGACAACGGAAAGATAGAGATCATATCCGTTGCCCCGCTTTTAGCCGAGGCGATAAAAAGGATCCATAATGAGCAGTCGATCAGTATATTATTCGAATCGAAATAAAAAAAGAACTCCTTGAACTGTCATTCTTCGCTTCGCTCTCCGGCTCGCCTTGTGTTATCGCCGGGGCAGGCAGGATGACAGAGGGGCCATCAGAAAGGGAGAAGTTTATGGACAAAGTGATATTGAACGCGGAACCGAGAGAGGAAAAAGGAAAAGCGCTGGTTAAAAAAGTACGCACGCAGGGATTGGTGCCGGGCGTCTGCTATAAAGACGGGAAGGAATCCATTGCGATCAAGGTCAAGACCAGGGAGCTCCACCATGCCCTGCACACCAAGGCCGGGGAAAACGTCCTGATCACCCTGACTATCGGCGGCTAGAAAACAAAAAAAGAACGGCTGGTCATTATCAAAGAGATCCAGACCGAACCGCTCAAGGGACAGGTCATCCATATCGATTTTAACGAAGTATCGCTTACCAAAAAGATCAAAGTTAAGGTGCCGGTCGCGACCAAGGGAGAGGCCAAGGAGGTCACCGGCGGCAACGGTGTCATCGAACATACGGTCTGGGAAGTGGAAGTGGAATGTCTTCCCATGAACATCCCCGAGAAATTGCTGGTCGATATCGAAGGGATGAAGATCGGCGATACCAAGATGATCAAAGACCTTATCGTTTCCGAAGATATAAAGGTCCTTAACGATCCCGATCTTGTCATTATAGCCGCTAAACCGCCTGCGAAGGAAGAGGTCAAGGTCGAGGTCCCGGGTGAAGAAGCGGTTGAACCTGAAGTCATCGCCAAAGGCAAGAAACCGGAAGAGGAAGAAGGCGAAGCGCCGGCAGCGGATGCGGCGAAACCGGCCCAGGCGCCTAAGGAAGAAAAGAAATAAGGCCCATGAAACTGATCGTAGGCCTTGGCAATCCAGGATGGCGGTATCGTTTTACGCGGCATAACGCCGGCGCCATGGCTGTGGAACAGTTTGCGAAGGCGTATCGTATCCGGATCGGTACCAGGCGGTATGGGGGCATGACAGGCGAAGGCCTGATCAGCCGTCATAAAGCGGTCCTTTTGATACCCTTGACCTATATGAACCTTTCAGGGGAATCGGTAAGGGCAGCCCGGCGCCTTGTCAGGGATCTTTCGGATATTATGATCGTATATGATGATAAAGACCTGGAGCTGGGAACGTTGCGTTTCCGTCCGGCCGGGTCAAGCGGCGGCCATAAAGGGCTTGCCTCGATCATCGAAGCGTTAGGGAGTGAATCTATACCGCGTTTACGTATAGGTATCCATCCACAGGAAGAGATCGGTGATACGGCTGATTTTGTACTTCGGCCCTTTATGCGGCAGGAACGTCTGATCGTGAACGATGTTTTTCACACGGCGGTCCTGGGGCTGGAAACATGGATCGGTCAGGGTATGGATGCTTGTATGACCGCGTATAATCGTAAGAAGGCATAAGGACCTTGAATTAAAAAAGGAGATATGATACTATGAAGAATTACGAAGCATTGTTTGTTGTGAAGCCCAACACCGAAGATGAAATAAAGAAAATCCTGGCCGGTATCGTCAAAACCATCGAGAAACACAGCGGTAAAATTACCCATGAAGAGAACTGGGGTAAGCGGTATCCCGCATATCCCATAAAGAAGGAAAAGGAAGGAATTTATTATAAATTGAATTTTTCCGCTGACCCGCTGGCCCTCAAGGAAATGGAGGCTGTTTTTAAGCTGAATAATGATATCCTCCGGGTCATGACGGTCCGCCGGGATAAAGAATATAAACCGCTGGTGACGGATAGCCGGTGAAAGAGGGGTTCCCATGGCAGCCAGTTTGAACAGGGTTTTTTTGATGGGCAACATTACGCGCGATCCCGAACTCAGATATATCCCGAGCGGGACTGCGGTGGCGACGTTTACGATCGCGGTCAACCGGGTCTATGCCACGCCGCAGGGCGAGAAAAAAGAGGAAGTCTCCTTTATCCGGGTCGTGGTATGGGGGAAACGCGCCGAAGTATGCGGAAAATATCTTTCGAAAGGAAGCCCGATATTCGTCGAAGGACGTATACGGACAAGGACATGGCAGGCGGCCGACGGACAGAACCGCAATACCACCGAGGTGATAGCCAGCAACGTGCAGTTCTTACGGTCTGGCCCCGGCAAGGTCTCTGAACCGGCGGAGGCTCAGGACGCATCGTTACCCCCGGAGGAAATAGATGTGGCCG
>JAQURW010000179.1 GCA_028715425.1 Candidatus Omnitrophota bacterium | reverse complement strand
CCTGCCGGCCTTCTCCTGTAGAAAAGCGCGACGATGAGCGGCTGTATCGTCAACGCTGCGATAAATAACGTCCCGCCCGCGATCGACAGGCCGAAGGCCCAGTTCAGTGTCAGAGAAAAAGAGACGACCCCAAAGATAAGCGCGAGAAGAAGACGGAATTTTAACGCGGTATTATCGAACGCGTAAAAAAGCGGAACCGCAAATATCCATCCAAAGATCCAAAACCCCTGTTGGTTAAGGCAATTCGGAAACGCCAGGTAATAAAATAGTGCCGCAAATACTACGGCAGCGGATTTACGCAATGTTGTCATTACGGGTATATTGTACACCCTGCCGGAAGGATCAGCTAATATTTGTTCTAACAACGTCGGCGAGAGATGTCCTTTTTGCCTTTGCCCGGTATTTTTTTATAGAGCGCCTTGCTTTCGAATTATATATTTTGATGCAGACAATGTCTGCAATCTTCCGCTAGTTTTTCGCGAACGCATCTTTTACCGGTATAATACCCATAACACGGGCATTTTGGATATTGACAACGTTATAGGCCTGGTCTTCCTCCTTTTCCGAATCGAATTTGTCCTGACTTTTCTCAAATTCTTCGTACCCTTCGTCCATAGCCTCCTCAAACGTATCCTCGGCAAGCCCTGTCGTTTCGATAAAGATAGTCTCCTCTCCCTCTGAATCGGTATTAACAGCGATAAACATATGCTCGGGGATCTCAACCAGGCTTACATCAAGCCCGATCTTCCGAAAGATCGACGCCATGAGTACGGAACCGTCGACACAATTCGCTTGAGCATAGTTTATACTCTCTCCCAAAAGCCTGACATACTGGCTGTCAATATAAGGGTTATCATCATCCGCACTTGCCGTCATGGTACTGTAATGCATGCCTTTTTTCTTAAGCATGTCCCAGATCGCCTCGATCTCCGCGATCACTTCTTCTTTGCCCCCTGAATACCCCGAAAAACTGTCTATCTTTCTGGCAGCAATCACTTCTTTCATTATCTGGCTTATAATCGGATGATTTTCATTAACATATGCGGCAAAAAAAAACGACGTGTCATGTATCACCCCTGATGAATCGACGAAGCTGTACACACATTCATTAACAGGGCGGACTTGTACTCGGACAATTTTTTCCGGCTCCGTTTTCGGGCCTATCGTTACTTTAAAACTGATCGTTTCAGGGACCGTTTGTTGTACATTCAGCAATTTTTCATAATCATACTTAAGCAACGGATAAACGCAATAAACGGTATCTTTGTCAGGCAGTATCCCGGTAAACGTGCTGGGTTTAATAAAATTTCCGCCCGAAATTTCTACGGTAAGCGGACAAGCAGCGGCAGTACCGCGGACAACTATCCCTATCATTCCCCAGGGATCGCCAAGATGTTGATGGTCATCCCAAAGCCCCGTTTTCAACGTCACTGTACTGATAACTACCGAAGGATAAATACTGTCGCCCAGCTCAAACAATGGTTCCCATGAGCCGGGTTGAAGCTGGGGAAGTTTTCTATCGGGGGCATCTTCGTCGGCCCAGCACACCCCCGAAACCATAACAACAAGAAAAAGCATAACGGCAAATAAGACACCTCTCGATGGCTTCATTGCAACGCAGTCCACATGCCCTCCCTAAAGATAGTTTTTATTTCTTAGTCGCCACATCGGTTGTTGGCTTAACCTCAACTGTTATGTCAGCCTTTTCGGTCTTAACTTTTTTGATCACTTTTTTTGCCGGTTCTTTATTTTTTTTTGCAGCGTCTTTTGCCGCACTCGCCGCCACGCTCCCGGCCACCGCTCCTATAACAACGGTATCGGCGACCGTCGGGCTTGTGCCTCTAACATATGTTGTGCTGGTATGGACGGTACTCGTAGTAACGGTACCTTCATTCGTCTCAACGGATACGGGGACCTCTTCGTCAATTTCGATCGTTTCCGTATCGGCATCGTCTCCTTCATCGACTTCGTCAGGAAGTGTTTCCTCAACCTCTACGGTCTCAACTTCATCGTACGATTCTCCGCCTATTTCCTCGTCATCGCCGTTGTCGGCGCATCCAACACTTCCCGGCAACACTATAATCGCCGCTCCTATCACGATACCTAACAGTCGTTTTATCCATAGAGCCATGTCATACCTCCTCATATCATTATGTGCAGAGCCGGAAATTCAACACCATGACTGTCTAAAACGCATACGAAACATGCGCAACCAAGCTCGTTTGGTCAGACCATATCTTCACGCCATTGTCCCATGACTGGTTTTCATGTAAGGGGATATTTGAATGTGTTATGGTAGCCCTGGTAGTCCCTATCCACGTATAGTCCATGTCAATCCCGACCGTAATAGTTTTTGCGATCACCGTTTCCAAACCCGCCAGAAAATACAAGGAATTCCCCCTGCCCTTACAGTATGAAAAGAGATCCCCTTCGCGCAATAAGTGATGATCTTCGTAATATGCGAGCGCGGGCCCCCAATCGGCTTCTCCATGCACTCTAACAACCACATTCCGGGCTGCCTGCATATTGTATGCCCCCCGCGCCCCGATCTGATACAGGTAATAGTCCTGTCGGAAATGTATCCCGTCCCCGGCAAGGGCGACACTGCTCTGGGCCCCATCAAGCTCAACATCATCGTCTTCTCCATAAAGGCCATTCGACCACTGCACGCCGTCGTGCGCCATAAGATTAAACCGCTGAAATTGGAACGCAAAAAGCGGCCGTATTTCAACTGACGACGGCAGACCGAGCCAATCGGCGACATTGACATCGACATCACCGCGGAAAAGATAGTTTGCTTCTGCCCGGCACGCGCTTTCCGAATATGTTGTCAACATTTCCGGCGTCGACTCACGCTCCCAATCAGAATCTTTCATGCGGCCATCAACATTACGGGCGACACTCAAACCGGCACGGCCTCCCACCGACCATCGTGGGGAGGTACGACGCAGATCGAACCTAAGCCACCAGGTATCTAAGGGAAATTCCAGGCGGCTGAGCGGTTCCTGCCGCGGCCCGTCCGGATTACCTATTTCATATGACGTATGGCTCACCATATAACGCTGCATACCAATATCAAACATCCAGTTTTTAGAAAGCTCCGGCTTACCTGTTGCCGGGGCAAGAGGCGTGGTTTGATCGGCCCAGGCACAAAACGGTTCCGTAGATATTATTACGCCCACTATAAAAAAACAAATGAGCCATTTCGATCCGATCAGAAAAACCTTAAAGCTTTGCATGGAGCATCCTTCCCTTTGGTTACATGGCCCTTATACGCGCTCAATCCCTCAGAATAATGGCCGGAGAAAATATTTCATGCCTCAGTGCGCGATAAAAAATTTTTATACGTCTCTTTGAATTTTATTTTTTGTAAAATCACCGTTTTATCAGGGAACACCTTAAGATAGTCCCTTGCCCATTGTGACCGTGTTTCTCCGTCCCGCATAAAACAGCTTGCGTAACAATAGCGCACAGACACAATATCGCCGACTATGGTCAGCTCCAAAAACGGCAGGCGGTTTGAACTGGTAGCTGTCTCGAGGGCGCTTACGCAATCGTGTTCGGTAAATTGGGTTTTCCTGCCGTTAAACCATTTGTTTACAAAATCGAGCTGTTTTTTCCCGCCCTGATATCCTAAATCCAGAGCACCCGTTAACCCGCTGTTAAGATTGCTCCCGTCGTCGTTCGGCCCACCCCCATCCCACCGGCACTCGATCCCGCCCAGCAGGCTATAATATGCTAAAATAGCTTTTATAGGCGCGGGGGCCGACTTAATATATCCCTCATTGAGATAATAGCGCCCTTCTGCGTCGGTCCAAACAATCTTAATAGTCTCTGAAGCAAAGGCTTGGCAGAAAATAAAAAAAACAAATATGCAGGTCATCAGCGAAGCACGGTTCAATATATGGTCGCTAAATACGGACGGATAGTCCCGCATTGCGGATTGTTGTTGCAGAAAATCCTCCTTTTACTTCTCCGGTTATCGCGAAATGATATAATGCCGCAACATATATGCTGTTCAGAACATTATACACGATGATCAGGAACGCAATAAATACGGCAAAAAGGACAACCGATAGAAGCAGTGTTTCCGGCAAAACCTGTATGGTGCCAACAAACAACAAAAGCCCTGCGAGGCCTAAAAGGACCATAATACCTCCGATACCCACCACTCCGGTAACGGTTTCGCCCCACCGTTTTTTAAATAATGCGGCAGATTCTCTCAGGGCATTAATGGGTGTTTTATTTTCGAAAACCATGGTGGGTATAACAAAAAATGTTGCCAAAGACCATGCCATGCCCAGGAACGCTGTCAGAAAACCGAATCGTTCTCCGACGATTTTATCTATCAGCTCCAGTATAACGCCGATAGTAGCGGAGAACAGCGACCATGCGACAATATTACGAATGTTTTTACCGGCAATCATGATTGCTGTTATAACGGCAGGCTTATTTCCTTTGCTACGCGAGGAAGCGTATATGATCAGGGCGGAAGAAAAAAATATGCAGAGAAAATACATGCATATGTACCAAACAAATATTGACAAGAAAGCAGCGGGCCCCAATGAATCTATCGTCAGCACGGTGAACAACATAAACCCCACCGTGGCCGTTAAACACGTTACCCCGGCCACTATAGGGAATATAAGCATTTTCTTGTCTTCACGAAGAGCATGAAGACTTTCCTTAAAAACCGCATAACTACTACTGAAAATATTCGGCATACTTGGTTGACATAAGTATATCATAGTCTATCGAAAAATCAAGATAACCTGACCGTCCCCCGGCCATTGTACCGTCAGAAAAAGCTGCTGTTCCCGGGCATCGGCCAAAGCGGCATGACTACCATAATAAGCGCCCCTATAAGGATTCT
>JAQURW010000178.1 GCA_028715425.1 Candidatus Omnitrophota bacterium | reverse complement strand
CGGTTACACCGGCAGTAAGAGCATTCTCGCCGATAAAGCGTCCTTCGATATTCAGGTTGACGTACTTTTGGATATAGATGTCGAGGCCCGCCAGAACGCCGAACCCCAGAAAATCGAATGCCGCCTGAAAATCCTCATTATCGACATAGCCGGTACTTGCGGTCGTATACGTAAGGCCGTAGGCAGTGCCGATAAGCATCCACGAATGATATCCGCCGACGTACGGGACGACCTTGGTATCCCAATCGTCGATATCCCATTTATACGCCAGGTATATGCTTTCCTGGCCGTCGACCCCGTAAAAACTTCCGTCGACTTCGCTCCCGGCGCCGCCGGAACGCGTAAGCCCTCGGACATCGTTATAGAAGAAATCGCTCTGGATATCCCCGCCGATATACAGGTTATCGATATCATAGAACGGGAACAGGCAATTGGCGCCGGCGCCCGCTAAGATACCGTTATCCAGGTCGATGGTCATATCCGCATCCTGCGCGCGGTCGACAAATTTCAGGTGATAATGCTGCCCTCCGACACGGACATACAGATTATAATTATCAAAAAGGCCGACTTCTATCTTTCCGATGAGCTGGTTAAAATCCGTTATCTTCATATCGCGCGGGCCGTATTTATTGTCCAGGTTGTTCAGGCGGTTATCGACATAGTTGTATTCGAAGGAAGCACCGGCCCCGATGTTCTCGGTCGTTGTCCGAAGCGGCAGGATACAATTCCCGACATCGCCGGCAAAGGCAGAGATCGACGACAGGATGACCGTTACGACAATAAATCCCAGCGTTTTTCTATACATAGGTTCCCTCCTCGTTTAAATAAATGCGTTTTTCTATATTACCCTACAGTATACGCTATAATCGGGAAATGTCAACGCAGCCTCATCAGCGTTTGAACTCGCTCAAGCGCTCCCACCAGGTGTTCAATTTCATGGCCCCGGCACGCCGCCAGAGCTTTTGAGCGCTTTTTGTCTTCAGAAAAGAAGGAGCTTTTCTCGTGAATTTGGAGGCTTCCTTAAAACCGAACTCGTCATACTCCTTGGCCTGGATCAGGCACTCAAGGATATCGGCGTCACGGGCGATGATGCTGTCCGGCGTTTTCTGGCGGCGGTATTCGCTGCGCAGCGCCGTTAATTCATTTTTTATCGGGGCCGGCAGGGCCGCCACCTGCTCCCGATGGGCTCTGTCTTCGGCCTTCTCAAGGTCGAGATACCGCTGCACCATCTTGTGAAGGTCGGTTATCCGCGCTTCATGAATATCGTTAAAGAGTGTCATCAAAAGGACCTTATAGGGATGGGCCTTTTCCATACAGGCAAGGACATACCCTATCACCGCGCACCTGAAACTGTGCTCGGCCACGCTCTCCGCCCCGGTTATGCCCAATACCGACCATCCCGACCGCACCACCCTCTTCAGCATCCCCGCCTCGGCTATGAACCTCAGCACCTGTTTCATATCGTCTTTCACCGTTACTCCTTAGATTTGGTTGTTTGAAATAATGCCTCTGCTTGCAAGCGGCTTGGGCGTATTTCGAGCAGCGGCTGTCCGGCTTGTTTGAGCGGCTTTGACGGCGCGAAATACAAACGCCCCATAAAGTTTATAACAATTTTTTGATAATGAGCGCCGGCACAGCAGCGATTTTGGGTGGCGAAACCCAAAATCGCGTAGCGAAAACAAGCCGGACAGCCCTGCGCCGCTACTGGTGCCGCTGCCGCTTTATTTCATAACAAAAAATCGCCGCCGCCATGGCAACATTGAACGACAGCGCCGCTCCTTCCATGGGTATGCGCACACGCATCTCGAGCTGTTTATCGATACCGTGCCGAATCCCTTTTCCCTCCGACCCCAGTACCAGGCATAACGGGAACGGCAATTTGACCCGCGTAATATCTTCCCCGTCTTGCACGGTCGCGCCGGCGATCCAGTATCCGGCCTGTTTGGCCTCGATCAAGGCCGTGCTGAGATTCGTCACCATGCTTACCGGCACAAAATTTTCCCCTCCCGAGGCGACGTGTATTACCGTATCGGTGACCTCGCAGGCGCTGTGTTTCGGGATGACAACGGCAAATCCGCCGAAACATGCTGCGATCCGCAGGACCGACCCTAAATTATGGGGGTCATTGAGATTGTCGACGGCACAAAGGGTATATTTCCGGGGCGATCCGAGTATGTCTTCGAACGGTGTATAGTTATAAGAATCGACCGCGGCAACGATCCCCTGAAGCCGGTCGGCGCGTTTCATATTAGTAAGGGTTTTTTCGGAAACATTCTCGACCGGGATTCTGCACGCCCTGATACGCCCCAACAGTTCATGGTCGTTAAAATTATTCTGGAGGAAGATTCTCCTGATACTGCGCGGATTTACCTTAAGCCGTTCAGCTACGGAATTTTTTCCGTACAGATACATCGTATTTTTTCCCGAAGGGGCCATAGGACCATAATAACGCATCAGGCAAATAATGCAAGCGTGAAATACTTATATACTTATATATGCTAGTTAATCCTGAAAAAAGTTAGCGCCACACGCTTGACTCATATAAAAAAATATTCCATACTTAATAGTGGATGTGAATGTTATTTGACATACGACTAAACGAAAAGGCAAACTTCGAGAAATCGTAGGACGCAAAGCCGCAGACCGTCGTTCACCGTTGGGGTGCAACACGGTGGCTGGGCCGCCGACGTAGGACATGAACAGCCAGGTTTGCCTGGCTGTTTTTTTTGTGCTGTAAGGCGGTTCGGGCCACCGGGAGGAGGCAGATATACAATGAAGCTGATTCGATATCTTACCGTAGCAGGCATGTTACTCATTTTGCTGAACACTGCGACAGCGGACAAGGCATATGCCCAGGCACAACGGCTTACCACAACGATCGTTGCTATTGTCAAAGCCGCCCCTGTCGTCGCCATTCATGGCAGTGAAGCCGCCAGTCCCCGGACCGCCGAGCTTGTCGCCCTGGCCAAGGCGCAGGTAATGACCGAGCCTTCCATCGTCGAGCACGATGACAACGGGCGCGGCCAAAAGGTTTACACTATCGTCGATAGGATCTAACCCGGGGATGCCGCCCTAGAAATACTGCGCTTCTATCTTTTTCTCTTCCAGCAGGAAATTTATATCGTTCTTACTTTCTTCGCCGGCTATATCGATAGGGACATTCTGCGGGGATATCAGTGTCGTATCTTTCGGAAGAGTCGCCGTATTGATCGTAACATCATACGAACCCGGAGAGACGTATTCCATCACATACGACCCGTCTGAAAAGGTGATCGTGTCGCCGCCGGAAGGGACAAGGGATATATGGACGTTCGGGACTGCCGCATCGGTCTCCTTATCAAAAACGCCGTTTTTATTGGCGTCGATAAACACCCTGCCGCGGACGGTCCCGGTCCTGACCAGCACAAAATTAGCCTCCGAAGTCTTAAGCGGCGATACCGGGATACTCTGGACTTGAGGACCTTTGACCATAAGCTCGACGGGTAATCCCCTGAGGTCGATCTGGACATCCCGTATGCCGGGAACGACTTTTCTGATCACGGCCTTTCCTTGAGCATCAGTACGGGCATAACGGCCTTTAATAATATAAACCAGACAATCGGGTATTGCCTCGCCGGCATCCAGGCGGCCGTTATTGTTCTTGTCTTCAAAGACATATATCCGCACGGTGCCCCATTTTTCCGGGCTCTGGATATCAAAAAGGTACCGCGCCGTCAATAATAAGGAATAGTCCCTGGTCGTCCTGTTCTTTATAAACAGGTCGACATTATCGAGCATATACGTGAACCCGATCCGCGCCTCGGGGACCGGCGAATATTCGATGCCCGCATTCAAGGTCACGATAGCGGCATTCTTGACGGCATCCTGCTCGGTCGCGCGCATGCGGCATTCGGCGTTAATGTTGAAATTACGGAAGATATAATACCGCATGCTGATATTGGTATCATAGGTAATAAGATCCGGCGTAAACCCCTGCGATAATTGTTTTGTCTTGCGCATATCCTGGTAAAACCGGACATACGAACCGTTCATGTTCGGGAAGAATTTATAGACGCTGAAAGAATAAAGATGAAAAAAATTACTCCCTGTCGTCATCCCCAGGGGATCGCTCCGGAAATACTGGTAACTGAGCTGAAGCCCCAGCTCGCCGAAGGTCTTAAAATAATCAAAGGTGTAATTATTGTATTCGTTGCCGGTGGTATCAATGCCGGCCCCCCTCGATAAGGTGCTGTTATAATTCCAGTAAAGGCTCACGTTCTGCTGCCAGGGCAGGTTAAAATTGTTGCCGATCGAAAACGTTTTCCCAAATGTCGTCTGGCTGTCCGCCAGATGGTCGACATTGTCCTTGTTAAGATTCGCGGCAAGTGAAAGGTTCCAGTAATCGCACATAGTAAATTGCGTCGAGACATCGCCCCCCAGATAGTCCTGATACGTAGACGGGATATTGAGCGAGGCATATTCGCTTCCCACATATTCAAACGCCGAATTAAAGGTATACCGGTCCTGAACGAACCTGAACCCTGTCCTGTAGTCGACATCGCCCACAACGGTGCCGGTCTTGTCGTCGCGGTTATAGACCGACTGGCCGAAGGTATTATAAAAATTGAGTTTCGGGTACAGGAGATAATCCGTATCCACGATGCTGACGATATTATTGCGCGGATAGTTGGTCTTACCGCTCTGTTCGTCAAGCTCAGTATGGTTATCGATAAAGAGTTGGGTCGTCGAAAAACGAAGCCTGTCGCTCCTCACCCATTCGTTCTCCAGGGAATACAGATCGCCGAAATATCTGGCCGTACCGCTCCCGTCAAGATAATTAATGTTAACCGCGTCGAGTTTTCCGACGCGCACGATATTTTTCCTCAGCACCGTACC
>JAQURW010000016.1 GCA_028715425.1 Candidatus Omnitrophota bacterium | reverse complement strand
TTGATCGCCTTTGTCGTCTTGCCGCAACCGCCTTTTTGGTTGGTGATCGCAATTACGTTCATCGTCTACGTCCCCTCGTCAGCGCATCAGGGCTGTTTTGTACGCAAACCTATCTCTTTTATATATATTTCCGAGGCGGGATCGTTACCGGCCGTGGTTTGGCCGTATTCGAACGCCACGATACTTACCTTCCGTTCGTTAAAATAATTTTTTTCCTGTATGGTGATGCTCTTCCACTCCCAACGCGGTGACAGGGTCATGGGGATACGGCGGGTATTGCCGCCGGTATCGGTCAGGACAAGGGTCATCGCCTTGATCCCCGGCTCGCTTTTCGTCAGGACCATGAGGTTGGACCGTGAAAGATCCACCGGCGTGTTCAACTGAAAGGTCGCTCTCGCCCACCCGAGAGAACCGGTATTCGCCAGTTTCAGGCTATTGCTTGAGATAAGGCTCTTTTCCCGCGCATCGCCGTCGAAAGAAAAAATTTTGACCAGGTACCGGTCAAAACTACCGTCATTGAAAAGACGCGCATAGTTTTCGTTCCGCATATCGCCGCCGGAAGAAGCGCCCGGACTATTATGCGAATAAACGATATACCCGGCAGCGGCAATAACGGCTGCCAGCATTACGCCCAAAAGCGCCTTTTGCAGATAAGGTTTTCGAGCGGTTTCAGCGCGTTGAGCGGGCAATTTTTGATTGATTGGAGCTTGAGGAATCTCTGGGGGCTTTGTCTTAAAAGAGCCTCTGAAGAATGTATCGACGATTTCTTGCGAAAATACCTCGTCCTTTGAGTCTCTTTCATTGGACACTATCTTAGTCATAAGATAGTAGTAATACTATCATACTTTCCGGATAAATTCAACTCCATTTCTAAATATTTTCATCCCATCGCCTTCGGACCTTCCCGGGATCCTGGTCCAGAACGGGTGCTGGGTATGCCTGATGTGCCGTTCGGGATGCGGCATGAGCCCGAATACCCTGCCTGTCGGATCGCACATACCCGCGATATCCCCGACAGAGCCGTTAGGATTAAACGGATAAGAAGGCTTTTCCCCGTCCTTCCCGGAATAGCGGAAAGTGATCTGGCCTTGTTGCTCAAGTTTTTTAAGCGTGGCACTGTCCTTGGGGATAAATTTCCCTTCGGCATGGGCAACCGGGAGATATATGACCGGCGACAGGTCCCGTGTCCAGATACAGTTATTGTTCCGGGAACGGGGATCGGAAGATTCCGGTTTCAGATATACCCATCGATCCTCGAATTTTGCCGAATCGTTCAGCGAAAGGGTCGCCTCGATATGGTTAAAACCGCCCGATAGATTCGGCAGTATACCGGCCTTGACCAGAACCTGGAAACCGTTACAGATACCTATGACGATACGGCCGGCCTTTATAAACCGCATAAGGGGTCCGAGAAGCTTAAATCTGATCTCGTTGGCAAGAATTTTACCGCTGGCAATATCGTCTCCGTATGAAAAGCCACCCGGCAGCGCCAGGATATGGTAATCAAGAAGCGTACGTTCTTTCCTGATAAGGCGATTGATGTGCACAAGGTCCGAACGGGCGCCGGCTTGTTCAAAAGCAAACGCAGTCTCCTTGTCGCAATTCGTGCCCGCTGTCCGCAAGACCAGCACCTTTACTTTACCGCGGATGTTCATGTTTTTCCTGTTATAGATCCTTTGCTCCGCCTGTTTGACTTCATGACAGGCAGGCACCGATCGGGATGACAAAGGCGACTACCAATTACCAAACGGCTTCTGCCATGCCGCTTTAAGCTCAGACAACGCCGCGTCGACAACAATAGAACCGTCCATGCCCTCGACCCGGACCCGGGATGAGCGCTTGGTCTCTCCGATCAATGCAATCGGTTCTCCTTCCATGATCCGTTCAAATGCCTGCCTTTTGCCTTTCGGCACTTCGATGATAAAACGCGAATTTGATTCGGAAAATAAAAGGATATCGTCACGCCGAATCCGCCCCTTCTGCACCACACGCTGGAGAGAAATATCCGCGCCGATCCCGCCGGCAAAGGCCATCTCTGAAAGGGCAACGCCGATCCCGCCTTCGGAGCAATCGTGGCACGAACGCACCATACCCCGCCCGATAGCCCTGGTCAGTTTTTTCATATAACGCCGTGCCCTGAGCGGATCGACCGTCGGGACCGCATTGCCCGTATACCCCAGGATCTTCCAGTAATGCGACCCGCCCATTGCGGCGCCGGTCGCGCCGGCTGCGTAGATAAAATTACCGGCATCCTTAAAATCCATAGAAACCGTCCTGGTCACGTCCCCGATAATACCTATCGCCGAAATAAGGAGCGTCGCCGGGATCTGGATCGTGCCCTTCGCGGTTCTGAATTCATTGTTCAGACTGTCTTTACCCGATATGAACGGAACTTTATACGCCTTTGCAATGTCATAACACGCCAGCGACGAGCGTACCAGCGCCCCCAGGACATCGGGCTTATCGGTGTTCCCCCAGCAGAAGTTATCCAGGAGCGCGATCCGCTCGATGTCACCGCCGACCGCAATGATCTGCCGGATCGCTTCATCGATACAAGACGCCGCCATCCAGTACGGATCGATCAGCCCGTATAAAAAATTGATGCCGTTGGATACCGCAATACCGCGCTCAGAATCAAGTACCGGCCGTATAACGCAGGCATCGCCCGGCCCGTCGCAATCGATGCCCTGGAGGGGTTTTAAGACGCTTCCCCCCTGCACCTCGTGGTCATACTGGCGTATAACCCACTCTTTACTGGCAACGTTCCAGCTGGACAGTATCCTGGCAAGATACGGCGTTAGGTCTTTCGGGCACGGCTTATGAGGTTCTTTATACAGCGGTTTTTTCCAGACCGCCTTTCGTTTCACATCAGGGCCGCCGTTATGAAGGAAATCCATCGAAAGGTCGGCGACAGGATGCTTTTCATAAAAAAGGTTAAGGCGGCCGGTACCGGTGAAACGCCCTATCACCGTCGCCTCGACATTCTCCGCTTCAAAAACCTCAAGGAGCCGTTTGACCTTTCTCGGATGAACCGCAAGCACCATACGCTCCTGGGCTTCGGATATCCATATTTCCGTATACGAAAGACCTTTATACTTGAGAGGGACCCTGTCAAGATAGATCTCGGCCCCGGTCTCTTCGCCCATCTCGCCGACAGCGCTTGAAAGACCGCCGGCACCGCAATCGGTAATCGCCTTATAAAGCCCGGCGTCACGCGCCTGGAGAATCGTATCGGTCACTTTTTTTTCGGTGATCGCGTTGCCGATCTGAACGGCCTGCCCGGAAACAGTCTCGGATTCTTCGGTCAGTTCACCCGATGAAAATGTCGCACCGTGGATACCATCCCGGCCGGTCCGTCCGCCTACGACGACGACCAGGTCGCCGGGGTCGACGCGTTTTGACGTCATATTTTTCGGCAGTATACCGACATTGCCGCAATACACGAGGGGATTTCCTATATACCGTTCGTCAAAAAGCACGGCGCCGTTCGTGGTCGGGATACCCATTCTGTTACCGTAATCCCTGACCCCGCCCACCACGCCTTTCATAACCCGTTTCGGATGTAAGGTCCCCTTGGGGACTTTATTAAGCGGTGTATCAGGCGGCCCGAAACAAAAGACATCCGTGTTCATGATCGGCTTGGCGCCAAGCCCTGTTCCGAGCGGATCCCTGATAACGCCGCCGATACCGGTTCCTGCGCCGCCATACGGCTCTATAGCCGACGGATGATTGTGGGTCTCGACCTTGAAGCAGACATCAAACCGGTCATCGAACGTTATGACCCCGGCATTATCCTTAAATACGGAAACGCACCATTTTTTATCCAGGTCCTTTGTCACTTTCATGACGGTGCTCTTTAAAAGGTTCCTGATGGTCTTCCCCTTATAGTCGACATCCCCCCGGAATGTCTTATGTTTGCAATGCTCGGACCATGTCTGGGCGATCGATTCAAGTTCGCAATCGGTCGGGTCTTTTCCGGCCTTTGAAAAATAACCCTTTATAGCCTTCATTTCATCGAGATTTAAGAACAATTGGCCTGTCTTGCTGAGGCGCATAAGCTCTTCATCGCCGGCGCCGGAAAGATTTACGGTACGGAGTTTGAACCGGTACGGCGGAATAATCTTCGCCGAATGGGACCGGCCGATCACGATATGCTGAATGACTTTATTATACAAAAGTTTTTCGCTCATGAAACGGACCGTCGATTCTTCCACATCTCCGCGGATAAGGAACTTACGCGCGGTGCGGACACTATCCACCCCGGGGATATTAAGATCGCCGAGGGCCTTTAACGCGCTCGCTTCGACAGGATCCATAACACCGGGGTTATAGCCGACTTCCACGATGTGGCATGTCCCGCCTTCATGTGAGAACGGTTTAAAACAACTGAACTCCTGGGTAACGGGATCGGCAAGAAGCATTCGTGCGATATGCGGTATTGCAGTTCTCTTGAGGCATCCCTCCAGAAAATACACCTGGATGAACCGGACGTGCTTTACCCCTCGTATCCCCAGCTCGGCAATGTCCTTTTTGACCCCTTCGCCGACTGCGTCATAAATGTTTTTTTTATCGCGGACTTCGATCCGGTAGATCATGTACGCCCCTATCATCAACAGTAGCCGCAGCGGGCCGCCCTTACTCCCATTCTATGGTGCTTGGCGGCTTCGAACTGATATCAAATACAACGCGGTTAATGCCTCTAACCTCGCTTATGATCCGTGACGATATCTTCTCGAGAAGCTCGTACGGCAATTTTGCCCAGTCAGCGGTCATACCGTCAACGCTCGTGACCGCGCGTATGGCCATGACGTGCTCATAGGTCCGCTCATCACCCATAACGCCGACGCTCTTTATCGGCAAGAGCACCGGGAAGGCCTGCCAGATTGTATAGTACAGGTCTGCTTTTTTCATTTCCTCGACGAGTATACTGTCGGCCTCGCGCAGGATATCGAGCCGTTCCTTATTTACCGCGCCGATGACGCGTATCGCAAGCCCGGGCCCCGGGAAGGGCTGGCGCCATAGTATCTCCTTCGGCAACCGTAGTTCCTTTCCGAGCAGCCTGACCTCGTCCTTAAAAAGTTCCCGCAGCGGTTCGATCAACGTAAGACCCATCTTCTTCGGAAGGCCGCCCACATTATGGTGGCTCTTGATGACCGCAGTCGGACCGCCGAACGCAGACATCGATTCTATCACATCCGGATAGAGCGTTCCCTGTCCCAGGAATTTGACGCCCCCTATGCGGCGCGCCTCCTTTTCGAAAACCCTGACAAAGATCCGTCCTATGATCTTTCTCTTTTTTTCGGGGTCTGTTACGCCGTCAAGCGCCCGTAAGAACTGCCTCGACGCATCGACAGAGATGAGGTTCATATGCAGGTTTCTCTCGAAAAGCTCCTTGACGCGGGAACCCTCATTTTTTCTCATAACACCGTTATCCACGAAAATGCAATGCAAATTCTTCCCGACGGCTTTATTGATAAGCGCGGCCACGACCGAAGAATCGACCCCGCCGCTTAATCCCAGGACGACCCTGTCGTCACCGATCCGGCGCCGTATCCGTGCTATTTCTTCCCTGATAAAATTCTTCATGGTCCAGGTCTTCCGGGCCCTGCAGACCGCGAAAAGAAAGTTCGCAATGATACGGGAGCCATATTCGGTATGGGCGACCTCAGGGTGGAACTGGACGCCGAATATCCGTCCGGCGGTGTCCCGGATAGCCGCAAAGGCCGTATTGTCGGTATGGGCAAGGGCCTTAAATCCCGGCGGCATTTTAAAGACATAATCGCCATGGCTCATCCATGAAATAATCCTTCCGGGAATTCCCTCAAAAAGACGGGCGCGGTCATCGATGACCAGCTTCGACCGGCCGTACTCGCGGCGCGCTGTTTTTTTGACCGTACCGCCGTACAGTTTGGTAATAAGCTGCATCCCGTAACAGATACCCAGGACAGGGAACGCGCCTTCCAGTATCCGCCGGTCACAGGTCGGGTAGCGGGCGCGATATACGCTCGACGGGCCGCCGGAAAGTATGACCCCATCCGGCTTCATAGCCAGGACGTCTTCATACGATACCGTAGGAGGCACGATACGCGAATACACATTGTGCTCTCGCACCCGCCGGGCAATAAGCTGGTTGTACTGGGAACCGTAATCAATAATGATAATGCCGGGCATTATTCCACCACCACGCTTTTCGCCAAATTACGCGGCTGGTCGACGTCGCAGCCCCGCAGGTTGGCAACATGATAAGCAAAGAGCTGAAGAACGACCGTATTGGTTATCGTCGAAAGGACTTCGGCGACCTGAGGCATATAGATAAGGTCGTCTACCCCGATCTTTTTGATATGATGATCCCCTTCGGTCGCCAGCGCAAGCACCATCCCTCCCCGCGCCTTGATCTCCTGGATATTACTGAGGACCTTGTCGTACACCACGCCCCCCGTGGCCAGGACAACAACCGGCATCTGTTCATCGATAAGGGCGATCGGCCCGTGCTTCATTTCGCCGGCTGCATATCCTTCCGCATGTATATATGATATTTCCTTAAGCTTGAGCGCCCCTTCAAGCGCAATAGGGTAGTTCACATTGCGGCCGAGATACAGGAAATCCCTTTGTTTAAAATATTTTTGCGCGACCGCCTTGACCGCCGGTTCCAAGGCCAGGACTTTTTTAACAAGACGGGGAAGCCGGTACAGGCTTTCCATAAGTTCGATCGTCCTTTTCTTGGTAATAATGGCCCTGACATGCGCAAAATAGATCGCTAAGGCGCAGATGATCGCAAGCTGCGCCGTAAACGCCTTGGTCGAGGCAACGCCTATCTCGGGGCCGGTGCGCGTATAAACAACGCCGTCCGCATCGCGTGTCGCGCTTGAGCCGGTAACATTACAGATGGCAAGCGTGCGGGCGCCGTGCCGCTTTGCCTCGCGGAGGGCGGCCAGCGTATCAGCGGTCTCACCTGACTGCGTTATCGCAATGATCAGCGTTTCTTTATCAAGAAGCGGCTTACGGTATCTGAATTCCGACGCAAGATCGACCTCACAAGGTATCTTTGCTATATCTTCCACTAAATATTTTCCTACCATCCCGGCATGATATGCGGTACCGCATGCCACGAAATATATCTTCCTGATGCCTTTCATGGCCGTTTTCGAGAGGTTGTTCTCGTCGAAGATAAGGTCTCCGGACTCCAGCGAGAACCGTCCCCTGATCGTCTCCTGTATGGTCATCGGCTGTTCAAATATCTCCTTCAGCATAAAATGCTTATACCCGCCTTTTTCGGCGGTGACAGGATCCCAGTCGATCGTCATAGGCTTCCTCGTGATCTTGCGCAGGTTATGATCATAAAAATGAGCCCCGAGGGATGTGAGATGAACGATCTCGTTATCCTGGACAGGGATGACCGTCTTTGTCCGGTCCAGGATGGCAGGGATATCAGAAGCGACAAAATATTCATCCCTCCCCAATCCCACAATAAGCGGGCTGAAGTGCCGCGCCGCAACCAGCGTATGAGGATCGTCGAGCGAAATGACCGCGATGGCGTAGGATCCCTTCAGTTGCTTGATGCTCAGCTGTACGGCCTTCAGGAGGTCCTTTTTTTTCATCGGCTTAAGATATTGTTCGACAAGGTGGGCAATAACTTCGGTGTCCGTCTCTGACTTAAAAACATGGCCGCCGGCAAGAAGCCGCTTTTTTAGCTGAAGATAATTTTCTATAATGCCGTTATGGACAACGACCAGCCTTGAGGCGCA
Source organism: Candidatus Omnitrophota bacterium (assembly GCA_028715425.1). Lineage (GTDB taxonomy): Bacteria > Omnitrophota > Gorgyraeia > JABMRN01 > JABMRN01 > JAQURW01. The sequence goes on along the minus strand of JAQURW010000016.1, from coordinate 10,868 downwards.
ATCGCTGTGCGGGTGGGCGTTCCCCTCGCTCGGCCTGCCGTGCGTAGCCCAGCGGGTATGACCGACGCCCACATTCCCTTCGATATATTCCTTCAGCACGCGCTCTTCAAGGCATGAGATCTTCCCCTTGCACCGTCTGATGACCAGCGCGCGGTGCGATATGATCGCTATCCCGGCCGAATCATAGCCGCGGTATTCGAGCTTTTTCAGACCGTTCATAAGGATGCCTTTAGCGTTATATCGTCCGACGTATCCGACTATGCCGCACATGATGATTATCCTTTCTTCTTCAATCTCAACGCAGCATTCACGAACCCTCTGAATAAGGGGTGCGCCTTATCAGGCTTGGATTTAAATTCCGGATGGAACTGGCACGCCACGAACCACGGATGCCGGTCAAGCTCGACGATCTCGACAAGGTTTTTCCTTACATGCAGCCCGACGAACCTGAGGCCGTTCTCTTCCATAATAGTGCGGTATTCATTATTGAACTCATAACGATGGCGGTGCCGCTCCATGATCTCGTCGCTGGCATAAACCGCATAGGTCTTCGTGCCCCGTTTTACCTGACATGAATAAGCCCCCAGCCGCATGGAAGCTCCTTTATTCTGGACCTTCTCCTGCTCTTCCAAAAGGCTTATGACCGGATGCGGCGTATTTTTGTCGAATTCGGTCGAATTTGCCTTCCCCAGGTGGCAGACGTTCCTGGCAAATTCTATGATCGCCGTCTGCATGCCGAGGCAGATACCGAAATACGGTATCTTATGCTCCCGGGCGTACCGGATAGCCTCGATCTTCCCCTCGATACCGCGATAACCGAAACCGCCCGGCACGAGTATACCGCTCACGCTGTCAAGATAATGTCCGGCGCCGTGTTTTTGAATATCTTCGGAATCGACCTTTTTAATATTCACCTTTGCCTTATGGGCGATACCGCCGTGTATCAGGGCCTCATAAATGGATTTGTAGGCGTCCTGAAGAGTAATATATTTTCCTACAACAGCGATCGTCACCTGCCGGGACGGTTTCTTTATGCGGTTCACAACGCCGGTGCGCCAGGCGTCAAGATTCCCTTTTTTCGCCTTGAGCCCGAGTAATTTGATAATGGTATCGTCGAGTTTTTGCCGTCCGAATTCGAGCGGCACTTCATACACGGTCGGAACATCGAGCGCCTCGATGACATGTTCGGGTTTGACGCTGCAGAAAAGCGCTATTTTTTCTTTTGCATCCTCCGTAAGGCGGATCTCAGAGCGGCACATAAGGATATCCGGCTGGATACCGATCTCGCGCAGCTTATTCACGCTATGCTGGGTAGGTTTTGTCTTGGTCTCCCCCGCGCTCTTAATATACGGGATAAGGGTCAGATGGGCAAAGAGGACGTTCTCGCGCCCTTCATCGATCGACATCTGCCTGATCGATTCGAGGAACGGCAGGCTTTCGATATCGCCGACGGTCCCGCCTATCTCGACGATAACGACGTCCACCTTCTTGTCGCTGCCGATCTTGCGTAGCCCTGCCTTTATTTCGTCGGTTATGTGCGGTATCACTTGAATGGTCTTACCCAGGTAATCGCCGCGCCTCTCTTTGGATATGACCGAATAATATATCTTCCCCGTCGTTATATTATTGTCCTTCCCGCACACCGCATCGGTAAACCGGCCGTAATGCCCGAGGTCCAGGTCGGTCTCGGCTCCGTCGTCGGTCACATACACCTCGCCGTGCTGGAACGGGTTCATCGTGCCGGGATCGACATTGATATACGGATCGCACTTGATAATGCTTATCCTTACCCCCCGTGACTCCAGCAGTTTTCCTATCGATGCCGATGCTATCCCTTTACCCAGGCTCGATACAACACCGCCGGTTACAAAAATATATTTTGCCATAGTCGCTCCTCGAACTGGTCTATTTGTTCTTTTTCTTTCCTTTTTCAAGCATATTCTTGCGCAATTTTACCGGTATTTTCGTCGGATAACGGCCGGTGAAACACGCCGTACAAAAACGGTCCTCGGCCAGCGGCATCGCCTTCAGCATCCCTTCGAGGCTTAAGTACTCGAGGGTATCGACACCGATAAAATCCCTTATCCACGGTATAGTATGTCCCGAGGCAATAAGCTCCTTTCTCGTCGGAAAATCTATGCCGTAAAAACACGGATATTTGATCGGCGGGCAACTGACCCGCATATGGATCTCCTTGGCGCCGGCATCGCGCAGGGTCTTGACCCGGCTTCGTGACGTCGTGCCGCGGACAATGGAATCCTCGATGATAGCGATCCTTTTTCCCTTCAGGACATCGCGGATAGGATTTAATTTGACCTTGACGCGAAAATCCCTGATAAATTGCGTCGGTTGGATAAAGGTCCTGCCGACATAGTGGTTCCGGATAAGCCCGATCTCACAGGGTTTTTTCGCCTGCTCCGCGAAACCGACTGCGGCATAGCTTCCCGAATCCGGTATCGGCATGACGAAATCGCACGCAGCCGGGCATTCCTGGGCAAGCTCCTTGCCCAGGCGCTTACGCGTCAAATAAACATTTTTCCCGAATATATTCGAGTCCGGGCGCGAAAAATAAATATACTCGAAGATACAATATGCGCACGTTTGTTGAGGGAACGGTTTAAGCGATGTGATCTGTCCGTTCCGGATCAAGACGATCTCACCCGGCTCGACATCCCGGATGTACGCGGCGTTAATAAGGTCCAGGGCGCATGTTTCACTCGCCAGGACATACGCTCCGTCGATCTTGCCGATACAAAGCGGCCGCCAGCCGCGAGGGTCGCGCGCCCCTATCAGGATATCGTCCACCATCAGCACGATCGAGTACGCGCCTTCAAGCGGCGCGAGGGCCTCGCACACCCGCTTCTCGACCGTATCGGCGCGGGACTTGGCCAGAAGGTGCACAATGATCTCCGAATCCATGGTCGTCTGAAATATGGAGCCGTTCTTTTCCATCTCATCCCTGAGAGAGGACATATTGGTCAGGTTCCCGTTATGAGCGATGACCAGGTTACCGCTCCGATGGCTCACGAAGAACGGCTGGATGTTCTTTACGTTACTCGATCCGGTCGTCGAATACCTTACATGGCCGATGGCAACGTTCCCGCGCAAAGACCGTATCGACCGCTCATCGAAAATGTCACGGACAACGCCCATACCCTTATGATACACAAGTTTGGTGCCGTTGTACGAAACTATCCCCGCGCTTTCTTCGCCGCGATGCTGAAGGGCATAAAGCCCCAGATAGGTGATGCGTGCGGCTTCTTTATGGCCGCTGATACCGAATATCCCGCACATTAGATAAGCTCCTTATAGTAATCCTGGATAGCTACCGGCACGTCGGCTTGCTTCCTGATCGCCTCGATCCCTTCGACAGATGCCAATGCCGCAGCCATGGTCGTCATGTAAGGGATCTTGTAACGCACCGCAAGTATCCTGATATAGCTGTCATCCTGTTTCCCCATCCTTCCGATAGGCGTATTGATAATAAGATGGATCTCCTTATTTTTGATCTTATCACCGATATTCGGCCTCCCTTCATGGATCTTTTTTATGATCTCGTTCCGGATACCGTTCTCGGCCAGGAACCCGCCGGTCCCCGAAGTAGCCAGTATGGTGAATCCCATTTTCTTGAGGCGTTTAGCGATAGGCAATAGCGCTTTACGATCGTGAGGGGCAACCGTCAGGAGGACGGTCCCTTCCAGGGGAAGCTTGTAACCGGCAGCTTCTTCGGCCTTGTAAAAAGCCAGGGGAAATGTTTTGCCGATCCCCATGACCTCGCCGGTCGCTTTCATTTCAGGACCCAATACAGGATCGACATCAGGGAACATATTAAACGGAAAAACGGCTTCCTTAACGCCGAAATACGGAAGAGTGCGTACTTTAAGCTGCGGAAAATCCTTGATCTTCTTGCCCAGCATAAGTTGCGTAGCAATACGCGCGATCGATATACCGGTGATCTTGGATACGACCGGAACGGTCCGCGACGCGCGCGGGTTCGCTTCCAGTATATAGACGACGTCACTACAGATCGCGTACTGGATGTTGATCAGCCCTACGACCTTTAATTCACGGGCGATCGTGGACGTATACTCGTTAATAAGACGGGCGTGTTTCGGCGCGATCGTCCGTGTCGGAATAGAACACGCCGAATCTCCGGAATGTATACCGGCCAGCTCTATGTGCTCCATGATCGATGCGACAAAGGTCTCCTTCCCGTCGCACAGGGCATCGACCTCAAGCTCAAGCGCCTCCTCAAGGAACCGGTCGATCAGCATCGGATGTTCGGGTGAGACCTGTATCGCCTCGAGCGCGTACCGCGTAAGCTCTGCCTCGTCATAAATGATCTTCATCCCGCGGCCGCCCAGGACATACGACGGCCTGACCATGAGGGGATACCCGATGCGCCGGGCGATCGCGATCGCGGCGTCGAGAGAACGCGCCGTATCGCTTTCAGGCTGCGGGATATCGAGCGCTATCATCTTTTCCCTGAACCGCTCACGGTCCTCGGCAAGATGGATACTTTCCGGGGACGTCCCCAGGATAGTAACACCGTTATCCTTAAGCTGCTGTGCGATATTAAGCGGCGTCTGCCCGCCGAACTGAACGATCACACCGAGCGGCTTCTCCGTTTCATATATAGACAAAACATCTTCGACCGTTAACGGCTCAAAGTAAAGTTTGTTTGACGTATCATAATCCGTCGAAACGGTTTCCGGGTTACAGTTGATGATGATTGACTCCACCCCCTCATCCCGCAGGGCAAACGCGGCATGGACGCAGGTATAGTCAAACTCTATCCCCTGGCCGATACGGTTCGGTCCGCCGCCCAGGATAAGGACCTTTTTATTGTCGGTCATCTTATTGACGGTATCGCCTTTTTTGTACGGCAGATAGGTCGAATAATAGTAAGCGGCATCCTTGACGCCGCTGACCGGCACTGCCTCATACCGGGCGGTCTTTCCAAGAGCGATACGCCGCATGCGCACGTCCTTTTCACTGACCTTGAAAAGTCCCGCCAGATAGCGGTCAGAGAACCCCCACTCCTTTGCCTGAACAAGTTTTGCGTCGGAAAGTTCATTCCAGCCGGATTTAAGTATATCGTTCTCGAAGTCAACCAGTTCTTGTATCTCCTTGATAAAATACGTGTGGAGATGTGTCATCGTATGCAGTTCCTGAACCGCCATCCCTTTACGCAGCGCCTCATACATCAAAAATATCCGTTCACTCGACGGGTAGGCCAGCCGTTCTTTAAGCTGATCGAGCGCAAGGCCCTTGAAATCCTTAGCCCCGCCCACACCGTAACGGTTGATCTCCAGGGACCGGATCGACTTCTGGAACGCCTCCTTAAAAGTCTTTCCGATACTCATGACCTCGCCGACGGATTTCATCTGCGTCCCCAGGATATCCTTGGTCCCGGGAAATTTTTCGAACGTCCACCGGGCAAATTTAATGACAACATAATCGCCCCACGGCTCATAGTGGTCAAGGGTCCCCTTGCGCCAGTACGCGAGCTCATCCAAGGTGATCCCTGCCGCCAGTTTGGTCGATATGCGCGCGATCGGGAATCCGGTGGCCTTGGACGCAAGGGCAGACGACCGCGAGGTGCGCGGATTTATTTCTATGACAACCAGCCGGTCATCGGCCGGGTTATGCGCAAACTGGATATTCGTTCCGCCGATAACGCAGATCGCCTCGACAATATCATAGGAGACTTTCTGCATGCGTTTTTGGAGCTTCTCCGGAACCGTCAGCATCGGCGCCGCGCAAAAACTGTCGCCGGTATGTACGCCCATGGCATCGATATTTTCTATAAAACACACCGTGATCATCCGGTTCTTTGCGTCACGCACGACCTCGAGTTCCAATTCTTCCCATCCGATAACGGATTCCTCGACGAGGACCTGATTGACGAGGCTCGCAGCCAGGCGCGGGCAACGATAACCCTTAATTCCTCGACATTATAGGCGATCCCGCCGCCGGTACCGCCCAGCGTATAGGCAGGCCGAAGCACTACGGGATATTTTATCTCCTCTGCTATTTTTTCGGCTTCCTCGACCGAATGGCACGGCGACGATTTCGGGACCTGGATACCGAGTTTAGCCATTGTCTCTTTAAAGATGATCCGGTCTTCTCCCCGCTCGATCGCATCGATCTTGACGCCGATCACCCGAACACTGTATTTGTCCAGGACGCCTGCCTTATGCAGACTGCTGGCCAGGTTGAGGCCAGTCTGGCCGCCCAGGTTCGGCAGGAGCGCATCCGGCCGCTCTTTGGCAATGATCTTTTCAAGGCTCTCGACCGTTAACGGTTCAATATACGTCTTATCTGCCATGCCCGGATCGGTCATAATGGTCGCAGGGTTCGAATTTACCAGGACGATCTCGTACCCTTCCTCTCTCAATGCCTTGCAGGCTTGAGTCCCGGAATAATCGAATTCGCAGGCCTGTCCGATTATGATCGGCCCCGAACCGATTATAAGCACCTTATGAATACTCGAATCCTTGGGCATCACAAGCCTCCTCGATTTATTGTGCGATGTATTCCTGGATCGCCTTCACATCAATGCCGGCACGAAAAGCCGACTCCATGCCGCTCACCGCGGCCTGGGCGCCATGAAGCGTCGTAATGCAGGGCACACCGTGAAGGACTGCCGCACTGCGGATCGGCGACGCATCGCTCTGCCCCTGCGGCCCTGACGGCGTATTGATGATAAGGTTGATCTGGCCTCGTTTAATGAGATCCAGGATCTCATCGGCTCCTTCGCTGATTTTATTAAGCACCCTTGCCTTGATATTGTTTGAATGAAGCACCTTTGCCGTGCCTCCGGTCGCTACGATATCGAAACCCATATCGCGCAAACGCTTTGCTATAAAAACGATATTCCGTTTATCCTGGTTACGGACACTGATAAGCACGGTACCCTTACGCGGCAGGAACTGGCCTGCCGCTATTTGTGATTTATAGAATGCGATGCCGAACTCTTTATCGATCCCCATAACCTCGCCCGTTGACTTCATTTCAGGGCCAAGAATGATATCGACGCCGGAAAAACGCGAGAACGGCAGGACCGATTCTTTGACCGCTATATGGCCGATCTTTTGCTCGGTCACAAATTTGAGCTGACGTAACGAACTTCCGGCCATTACCTTGGCCGCAAGTTTTGCAAGCGGCACTCCGGTCGCTTTCGAAACGAACGGCACCGTGCGCGAAGCGCGGGGGTTGACCTCTAAGACATACACCGTGTCGTTCTTAACGGCAAATTGGATATTGATCAGCCCCCTGACCTTTAATTCTTTCGCCAGGGCATACGTATATCGCCTGATTGTTTCGATGATCTCATCGCCCAGCGTATGCGGAGGAAGAACGCAGGCCGAATCACCCGAATGGATGCCTGCCTCCTCTATATGCTCCATTATACCACCGATGACCGTGAGGGTTCCATCTGAAATGGCGTCGACATCGACCTCGCCCGCGTCTTCCAGGAACTTGTCGATCAATACCGGCCTCTCGCTCGATACGTCCGTTGCCTCGCTCATAAACGCGTTAAGCGATGCGTCATCATAGACGATCCGCATCGCCCTGCCGCCCAGGACGTACGACGGCCGGACCAAAACCGGATATCCGATCCTGCGTGCGACAGCCGCCGCTTCCTTACGCGTAACAGCCGAGCCGTTGGGCGGCTGGTTAATGCCGAGTTTTTGGACCAGCCTTGAGAATTTTTCCCTGTCTTCGGCATTATCGATAGACTCGACGCTGGTCCCGATGATCGGCGCGCCTGCCTTATACAGGGCCGCTGCAAGGTTAAGAGGGGTCTGTCCGCCGAACTGAACGATGACCCCATCAGGCCTTTCCCGGTCTATGATATTCATCACGTCCTCAAAGGTCAGCGGCTCAAAATAAAGTTTATCAGACGTGTCATAATCAGTCGAAACGGTCTCAGGATTCGAGTTCACCATGATCGTCTCAAACCCGCTCTCCTTCAGGGCAAATGATGCGTGGCAGCAGCAATAATCGAATTCGATGCCCTGCCCTATCCTGTTCGGCCCGCCGCCGAGTATCATGATCTTCTTTTTTTTATCGGGCCGTGACTCGTCCTCGCTCTCGTACGTAGAATAATAATAAGGTGTATAGGCCTCGAACTCTGCCGCACAGGTATCGACAAGTTTAAAGGTAGCCAGGATACCTTTTTTCTTCCTTTCCTTCCGGACCGTCACCTCATCCGTTCCGGCCATAATCGCAAGCTGCCGGTCACTGAAACCGTATTGCTTGGCCTTGAGGAACATCGCTTTATCAAGGCCGGCAATGCCCTTCGACGCTACGGCCCTCGTGAGCGCTTTCTCCAGGTCTATGATCTCCTTTATGTTGTGAAGGAACCACGGATCTATGTTCGTAAGGTCAAATATCTTTTTTAGCGAATAGCCCTTCTGGAACGCGTATTTTATGTAAAATATCCTCGATGCGTTGGGTTCCTTCAATCGGCGTACGATCTTCGCGTCGGGGATCTTTCGGTAATTGCTCTTATTATCCAGTCCGGTGTGCCCTATCTCAAGGCCGCGCAGCCCCTTTTGGAGCGCTTCCTTGAACGTCCGGCCGATGGCCATGGTTTCTCCTACGGACTTCATGGAGATACCCAGCACATCTTTCGCCTCGGGGAACTTTTCAAAGGTAAACCGCGGTATTTTGACCACACAATAATCGATAGTAGGCTCAAAACTGGCCGGAGTTTCCCTGGTAATATCGTTACGAATCTCATCGAGCGTGTAGCCTATCGCAAGTTTAGCGGCACATTTCGCGATAGGAAAACCTGTGGCCTTACTCGCAAGGGCCGAACTGCGCGAAACGCGCGGATTCATCTCGATAACGACCATCCTGCCGTCTTTGGGATTGACCGCGAACTGGATGTTCGACCCGCCTGTCTCGACCCCGATCTCCCGTATGATGGCAAGCGAGGCATCGCGCATTGTCTGATATTCCGCGTCTGTCAACGTCTGGGCCGGCGCAACCGTGATCGAGTCGCCGGTATGTATCCCCATGGGGTCAAGATTTTCAATCGAACAGACAATGACGACATTATCCTTTTTGTCGCGCATAACCTCCAGTTCGTATTCCTTCCAGCCAAGCACTGATTCCTCGATCAGGACTTCACCGATCATACTGTTCCTGAGACCTAACGAAGCGATCCGCTCGAACTCAGCGCGTGTCCCTGCAATACCGCCGCCGGTCCCGCCGAGCGTAAAGCTTGGCCGTATAATAACCGGAAGGCCGATTTTTTTTAAGACAGCCCGCGCCTCATTGATGTTCCTGGCACGACCGCTTTCAGGAAGGTCCAGGCCGATCTTTATCATGGCCTTTTTAAAATATTCACGGTCTTCGGCTTTTTTGATCGCGCCGTAGTCGGCGCCGATCATCGCGACGTTGAATTTTTCAAGGACACCCATTTCGACCAGTTTCATGGCCGTATTCAGCCCTGTCTGCCCGCCCAGGGTCGGCAGCAGGGCATCAGGCCTCTCCTTTTCGATGATCTTAGCCACCACCTCGGGAGTGATCGGCTCGATATAGGTCACATCAGCGGTCTCGGGGTCGGTCATGATCGTCGCGGGATTGGAATTTATCAGAATGACTTTCATCCCTTCTTCCCTCAATGCCTTACAAGCCTGCGTGCCCGAATAGTCGAATTCGCAGGCCTGGCTGATGATGATAGGGCCCGAGCCGATTATCAGTATGCTATGGATGTCTGTTCGTTTGGGCATTGTAGTTTTTCCCTTGTTCTTATAGATCGCGCTGCCATTCTGAGCGAGTGAGCCGGCTATAACATCTGGCGGGACTCCTCAGAATGACAAAACAAAATACCGCTAACATACTCTACCTTTTTCCATACTTCCGCATCAGTGCCGTAAAGTCATCAAAGAGATAATTCGCATCATGCGGCCCGGGGCCGGATTCGGGATGGAACTGGACAGAAAAAAGCGGCAACCGTTTATGCCTGATCCCTTCAAGCGTGCCGTCGTTAAGATTTATATGGGTTATCTCGATATCCTTTTTCGGCAGTGAATCGATATCGACGCAGAAACCGTGGTTCTGCACGGTTATGGATATATTCCCGTTTCGCAGGTCCTTGACCGGATGATTCCCGCCGTGATGCCCGAATTTGAGTTTAAAGGTTGTCCCGCCGAGCGCGCGGCCGATCATCTGTTGGCCCAGGCAGATCCCGAATATCGGTATCCTGCCCATAAGCGACCTGATGGTCTCGACGACATACGGCACTGCCGCGGGGTCGCCGGGGCCGTTGGACAGGAACACCCCGTCCGGTCTTCCTGCCAGGATATCTTCGGCGCTCGTCCAGTACGGCACCACCGTTACGCTGCATTTCACCCGTTCAAGATGACGCAGGATATTGTATTTGATCCCGCAATCGATCGCCGTAACCTTATATTTCCCCTTGGTATTCCAGCGATACGGCTTGGCAACAGTTACTTCTTTGATAAGATCTTTACCGATCAAGGCAGGGGCTTTTTTGAGTTTTTTGGCCAGGCTCCCGGCATGGAGGTCTTTCGACGATATGATCCCCTTCATGGCGCCCTTAAGCCGGATATGCCGGGTAAGGGCCCTGGTATCGACGCCTTCGATGCCGACGATGCCGTATTCATTAAGGTAGCTGTCCAGAGGCCTGTCAGAGCGCCAATTGCTCGGGATGCGGCTCAACTCTTTAACGATGAATCCTTCGACAAAGGGCCTGCGCGATTCTACATCGGTAGCGTTCGTCCCGTAATTGCCTATCAGAGGATAGGTCATCGTGACGATCTGGCCTTTATACGACGGGTCTGTTAGGATTTCCTGGTATCCGGTAAGGCTGGTATTAAAGACGACTT
>JAQURW010000177.1 GCA_028715425.1 Candidatus Omnitrophota bacterium | reverse complement strand
CACCCGAAAACCCCGGGGTCTGCTGGGCAAGGAGTTCGATATTGATATTTTTATCCAGGGTCACTTTTCTTGTATGCACTTTTAATATATCAGACCGCCCTTTAATGTCCGGGCGATCGACCACGACCTGGCGGTCAAATCTGCCGGGCCGTAGAAGGGCCGGGTCAAGCACATCGGGCCTGTTCGTGGCGGCTATCAGGACAACGCCCTCTTGCGTGTCAAACCCGTCCATTTCAACGAGCAGGGCATTCAAGGTCTGCTCACGTTCGTCATGGCCGCCGCCGATGCCGGCAAAACGCTGCCTGCCGACCGCATCGATCTCATCCAGAAAAATAATGCATCCCTTTTTAGTAGACTTGACCGAACGTTTTGCCTGGTCAAAAAGATCGCGCACGCGCGAGGCCCCGACACCGACGAACATCTCGACAAAGTCCGAGCCGGAGATCGACAGGAACGGCACACCTGCCTCGCCCGCAACCGCCTTTGCCAGAAGCGTCTTCCCGCATCCCGGCGGTCCGATGACCAATACACCTTTCGGCATCTTGCCGCCGAGCCGCTGAAAACGTTTCGGATCTTTCAGAAATTCGATGACTTCTTTCAACTCTTCTTTTGCCTCATCGACACCAGCGACATCGTCAAAGGTCACCCGCAGGTTCTCATCGGTCGCGAGCCTGGCGCGCGACTTGCCGAACGAGAGGACCCCCCTGCCGCCGCCTGCCGTCGTCCCGCGGTACATCAGGAACCAGAAAAGCGTGACCAGAACGACCGGCCCGAGTATGGCCCAGAAAAAATTCGATAAAAATGTCTTGGGCGGCTTGACGTCAAAATTAGACACATTGTTACGGAGCTCTTTGATAAGGTCCGTATCGCTCAACGGCACCGTGACGACATATTTCGTCCCGTCGGATAGTTTACCGGAAATTTTATCGTCGGTTATGTTTGCGCTTGCGAGCGCCGGGGTCGTCTTATTATGTTCCAATAATTCAAAAAATGCGCTGTACGTCAGCTCCTTGGGAAGCGGCTCCATGACCGCATTGCCCCACTGAAAAAGATAGGTGAGCCCTATGGCAATCAATATGAGAATAATAAAATTCTTGCTGTTTGCGGGTTTTTGTTCTTTTACCGGCTTTGGTACGTTCGGATCATTATCCATATGTCGTCAGCCCTTTCGTTATAAGATTATCGGGTAATAGATAGAGAAAGTGTAGCAGATAATCACAAAATAATCAAATTATTTTATTCTTGGCAATGCACAGAGAGGTTTGCCGTTTGGCCAGGACAATCTTGCCCGGCAGGTCGATCGAAGCGCCGTTCCGGCCGCGGCTGACCAGATACCGTATGCCCTTCCAGTGCTCATAGGTGAACTTTTTGATGTTCGCGCCGGCCCTGATAAGGCAATCGCGCATGATCTCTTTCTGGAGGGTTTGCGGATGAATAACAAAATCTTTAAGATCGATAACCATCCCGTTGTTCCTCACCTTCCACAGGCAGGGCAGGCCATTTTTCTCGCCCTCAAGGAACGCCCGGTCTTCGCGCAGGCTTAACGCAAGATTGGCGAGGCTGCGTTCGATCTGCGGGTTATAACGCCGAAGATACGGGATGACCTTATTGCGCACGCTGTTGCGAAAATAGATATCTTCCTCGTTCGTGCGGTCGAGGCGATATCGCGCCTTTCTGCATCGCAAAAAGGCCATAACTTCTGACCTGGCCGTCTCGATCAAAGGGCGTATAAAAATACGCCCGTCTTCATTACGAGTCGGCGGGATGCCGGTCAACCCCTTGATCGATGTCCCTTTAATGATCCTCATAAGGACGGTCTCGGCCTGGTCTGAGAGGGTATGACCCGTGGCGATCTTCGTGTACGTATGCCTCATCGCGACATCGTTAAAAAACGCGTATCTTTTTTCCCGCGCCGTCTCTTCGAGCGATCGCCCCTTTACTTTAGAGATCTTGATCCTTTTCGAAAAAAACGGGATATCAGACTCCGCGGCGGTCTTTTTTACGAATAAAAGATCCTCATACGATACCCGCCCCCTAATGCCGTGGTCAAGGTGCGCGACTGCCAAGCTGAGAGACCATTCCTTTTTAAAATAGACCAGCGCGTGGAGAAGGCACATCGAATCCGGCCCGCCGGAAACGCAGACAAGGACGCGGTCGTTCTTCCTGAGCATGTCGAACCGACGGATAGTGGTGCGGATACGGTTTAAGAGCTGGATGGGGTTCATGGATGTGAGTATACCACATTCTTTATTGCCACACCAGGTAGATTATGCTATAATCACGCAGTTTAGATGGGACACTCGATTTTGGAGTGAAATTTGCGTAGCAAATTTCCTGGCGGGGTAGCTCAGTCTGGCAGAGCAGTCGGCTCATACCCGGCGTGTCGCTGGTTCAAATCCAGTCCCCGCTACCAGTTTCGCGCCAGCGAAACGTCCCGAAATCAAAACATGGTCCCGATTTTAAACATGGTGACGATTTCTCATTTTTCTCCGAAAAATATCAAAATCGTCACTCATAAAATCGGGACGCATTGATTTCGGGTCAATAGCGCCTACGCCGACACAAATACCGCTACGATATGTCGTAACTGCTCGACGTTGATCGGGATGATCGGTTTCAGCATGACATTGATGATACTGGAAAACCTGTCCAGAAGATTCCGGTCCTGAACGGCATTCGCCAGATTCGCTATGTAATCTTCGACATCGACCCCTTGAGGAAGATACCCCTCGGGACCGTCAAGAAGGGCCTTTAACGTAAGATACGAACCGGTCTCGATATATTTTTCCTTCTGGTTCGGCAGGGCGCGCGCAAGTAACGTCACGGTCAGGACCCCTTTTTGGAACGACTCCCGGCCTTCACCGCGTTCCGGCACGCCTTTCGAACTGAAATGTATCGGCATGACATTCTTTAGCACCGACCTATTCTGGAACCCGAGAAAAGAATTAAACGCGGCCGTGTTCTGGTCCAATGTCACCAAGGCGACGTTGGCATCTTTATACCGTTCAAGCAGCATTGCCAGGTTTCTGCTCATATCGTAAGGAACATACTCAACACCCTTAAAGTCCTGCATGACATGCCGGCATTCGTCGGGACTGGCGAATGTTTGAGGCATGAGAACGACCGTTCGATTCCTTGCCGCATATTCTGCCACTTCCCTGGCTGCCCGGTCGACAGCCCCTTGCGGTAACCCGGTTTCCGCGCTGTCGTTATAATCAGTGTACAGAGGACGATCCAACCTCTTACTAAAATCGGCTGTCATCGCGCGTTCGACCAGTTTTCTGATAGGCGCCCCTTGTTTCGTATAAATACTTAGATATTTTTCAAAGAGTGAGGCATTACTCTGTAGCCCGCCAAGAGCACGGTACAATCTGTTCCGCTCCCAACGATACTTCTGGTGACCGTGCGGTCCTCCATTCTCCTCAAGAAAACTGACCTTATCCACAAAAGCCGCGTAACATTCCACCAACTCTTTACATTCCTTATCGGTAAATCCGCATTTGGCAAAAACTTCATGCAAAATGGTTTGTTCTATCTGATAGCTCCTATCCCGGTTCACACATCCTTCCGGCAGGTAAATACCGACTCCGCCGGCATGGGGTTTTTTAAGACCCGGTATGACTTTGATCTGGCGGTCTTGCCGCAACGTAACAAATTGCCGGTACAAGGTATTATTCAGTAACTGTCTCAATAGGAAATCCGTTATGGTATCTAAAATCCGTTCCGCATTTTCCCGAGCATTAAGATTTCCGTAGGTCTCGTAGTAGGAAGAAGAACCAAATTTAATAGCGTCCGAGACGATGCGATCCTGCCGTTCCTGCTCTATAAACCGCTTCAGTGCTTGATCGAACTCAGGCTCAGGCTGTTTCGCGATCTCTGCCAGGTCCCGGCCGTGTTCTGTCAATAACATATGCTCATCCGCATAGGATAGCGCGCCGCGGCGAATATCAAGCGATGAAAGATCAAAAGCGCTTAAAATCCTTATTTTATAATTTCCCGGCTTCCCCCATGTGCAGCATATGTAACGCCTAGTTGTCACGTTGCCACTGCCCGGGACAATACCCGTTATGGCACATGGTATCGCGGTAAACCCGCTCCGCCCCAGCCTCAGCTTGTCATCCGCGTTGAACAGGTATACCAGATCGTCACTGCGCCGCGCGACAGGGCTTGGTACCCCGATCTCGTTGATCCTCTTGATAACGGCACTGTTCAGATCCTCGAGCGCACCCACAGACGGATCCTCAAAATGAAAGGTCAGGTGCGCTGTCAATTTCATCGTGTCGACCAGGGCGAGCCTCGCCTCCGGACTTACCGGCCGGGCAGGCGGCCGGCGGTCATTATTGTAATCGACTAGAGCCGGGTTATCCATGCGATGATCAAACCCTGCCGTTCGAATGTTTTGGTCAAGCCATACGGCGAGCTGACGGACCTTCCCCGCATCAAGACCAAGTCGAAATTCTTCGTTGATCTCGTCTATGTGGCTGACAAACTGCTCCCACCGGTTCTTCGGATCACGATCGATGTATAAACGATTGGCCAGTCTGGTGACCTGGGCATCCGTCAAGGTCCCGCCCAGTTTTGTATTCCATCGTTCAAATTCTCCCGGCATATTCGCTGTCAGACGGACCAGTCCCCTGAACGCACTGTATGCGCCGGCAAATACCTTGGCGATCTCATCGCATCGTTCGTGCGGGAACCCGCACTTGGCTAAAATCTCGTGCATGATCTCCTGCTGGAAACGTTCGATGGTTGTCTTATTACCGTTCTTTACCAAGAATTTATCCGCCAAGTATATGCCGGCGCCGCCCGCGTGGGATTTTTTAAGATGCGGAATGACGCATATCTGGCCGCTTTCGATAAGCTCCTGTAGCGCACGATCAAGGCCGACGTTGCCGAAATACCCTTTGAAAAAATCCGCGATAGACAAAAC
>JAQURW010000015.1 GCA_028715425.1 Candidatus Omnitrophota bacterium | reverse complement strand
CTGCCTATAAATCCGTTTCCCCCGGTGACAAGTACTTTCACGATTCTATCCCTCCTATTTTACCCGCATCTTTCGGGTATTCGATTGACGATTCCCAGTGTTCTTTCCGGCCCTTCGTAATGATCGCCATCGAATCAGGGCCGTGCCAGAACACAAGGTCGATGCACGACAGGTACGGTTTGAACGTATATTGTTTTACGCTGTATTCGGGGTGCACGTAATCCTGAAAGACAAAACCGATATTCCTTGCATGGAATTTAGACGCGTCGATATATGTTTTCGAACCGTTATTGGCCAGATAGACCGTTGCGCCAAGCCGGCTCGCGATCCCGCTTAACTTGTCGTCTTTTTTCTCTGGAACGCCGATATCTGAACTCAGCATGAGATTGTCCTTGATCCCGAGCACGGCATACAGAGCCCGTATGAGCGCGATATTCAGGTGAGCGAGCCTGTCCCATTTTTTCGACAGGACATCCCGGATCCCCGGCATATATGTTTCGTAATAGGGCGCTTTATGGTAGATATGATGTATAGTCTTCAGCGCAACCTCGTTCCATGATTCGTCGTTATAGATCTCCGCATCTTTGATAAGGATCTCGCGTTTATGTTTTTTAAGCGGCACGGTTATCCACTGCCATCCCTGGCTCGTGGCGCTCAATATCTTATTGCGGTTTACCCACTCGCGGTCTATGTACTGGACATCGTCGAGCATGACAAAGACGTCCGCGCGCTCTGCCATCTCGAAATACCCGAGCCACGGCATAAAATTCGGCTGACATATCGCGACGACCTTCCTCATGCGGTCACTCCGAGCTTCTTGACGACCTTTTCATAACCGAGATGCCACGGGCTTCCGGCCCAGTCCGGGCAATCCTTACAGGAATCCCCGGAAGCAAGCGCACCGTCGAGGTGATGCGCGCGTATCTGCCGGTAAAAAGGGCTGTGCCAGGCTTCATAAATACCGGTATCGCCGATATTCCGGTAACACGTCTTATTTTCCCAATCGATAGGGCAAAATTTGATCGTGCCGTCATAATTGATCACAATCCGCCGGAAGACGTGCGGGCAGGGCCACCTTACGGCCGGCACTGTTCCGGCGACCGGCGTCAGGTTGATGTTCGAGATCATTTCCCTGATAAGCACCCGGTCGACCTTGCCCTCCCATTGCTGCCTGAACATATCTTCTTCTTCGGCATTCGCCGTCTGTTTGACAAAACTGACCATGATCTTGAGCGGCGAGGCGCGGCGGTTCCGGGCGGCAATGGTAGACTCCACGTTCGCGATCACCGTGGTATAAGGCAACCCCTTTCGTATCTTGGCGTACGTAGGCTGTGTCGCTGCGTCCAATGAAAAATCGACCATGAAGAGCCCCGCATCCATGAGGCGTTCGGCAATATCGGCCGAAAAAAGCGATCCGTTCGTCGTCAGGCCTACGCACCGCATCCCCTGAGCCGAGCAATAGGCGACCATCCCGGCGATGTCCGGATGGAGAAGCGGTTCCCCGTCAGCCGTAATGCGGATCAGATCGATCTTCCGGCCCCGGCATTCGTCGATCACCTTTTTAAAGAGCTCCATCGGCAGATACCGTCCTCCGCCGGCTCTCTTCCGGTAGGTTGTTGTCGATTGGGGACAATGGACACAATGCGAGTTACACACATTGGTCACATCGAACATGATATAAGGAGGAAATTGAGCCGCCTCCGGCGATTCGAATCCATACTGCGCGCCGCCGGTGATCGCCCCTTTGTCGTCTATCAGGAAACACTTCCCGTCTTTCATCGTTCGCCGTTACTCCTTCTTCAGCATCGTAAGCGCGCTCGCATCGAACAACTCAAACAACGACTGCGCCTTATGGTGAAGATTCTTTAACGTATCCAGCCTCCGTTTAAAGACCTTTATGCTCTCCTCGTCTTCACTGTCCGCCGGAACGACCGTATCGACGGCCCGGCATGAGGAGTTTATCATGTCCTCGAACTCCGACAGCCGGCTTCCTGCCATCGATTTTATCCTGTCGAATATCACCTTATAGATATCCTGTTCGGCCTCATAATAATCCCGTCGCGAGCCTTTGATCCATACCCGCCGTACGGCATTGTATCGCTCGAGCGCGCGGATATTCACGCTGACACTGCCCTTGCTGATCTTAAGACGCTCAACCATGTCGGTAAGCGAAAGGGGCTTGTTGCTGAGATACAGTACGGCATAAAGCTGTGCCATGACGTTGTTAAGGCCGAATTTGTTGCAGATCCTGTTTATTTTTCCTAAAAATACGTCCTGCGCCGATTCAAGCTTTTCAGTCACGTTGTCTCCTTTATGAAAACGTCCCCGTTCCTTTCCTTTACTATCGTAAGGAGCACCTCGCGCATGTCTTCGCTCAGGAGTTCCTTAAGTTCCCGGTATTTTTCTCCGGCCAGGAACCGCCTGAGATCGCTGCCGTTCAAAGCCCTGACCTCGTCGCCGTCGTGCCTGCAGGAGCGTTCGGTGGTGACCTTCCGGCATACCGTACAGAACCGCGGTTCCGACAAGGGGAAGATCGCGATATCAAGGGACGTGCGCTTCTCGAAGATCTCCTGGGATGCATATTTCGAGTAATAATTATTTATCCCGGCATGGTCGCGGCCTACGATAAAAGCGGTAAACCCGTAATTTTGCAGGACAACCGCCTGGAGAAAGGCCTCTTTAGGCCCCGCGTAGATCGGAGGCAGCCGCAGGTTATTGAGCATGACCATGCCGTCAGGATACCGCCGGGCGATGAAACGCTCATACGCATCGAAAACAACGTCCGGCATAAACCGTCCGTTAACCTCTGCGCCGGTGATGATATTAATGCCCAGGATATCCGCGATCTCAAGGGCGATGCGGTGAAGGTATTCATGGCCGATATGGCAGATATTCCTCGTCGAGAAAGCCGTGAAGGACGTTTTCCCTGTCCCGGCAAGGCGCCGCCTGAATTCATGAGGGGTATGGAGGTGACGTAAGGCAGCCGCCTTTGACCTCGCCAGCGAGATACGGCCTCCGGCGCATATTTCCGGCCTTCCGGCCGCCAGACTTACCCCGGGATGGTCATGATCGGCAGTACCGAATACGCGTTCGGAAAATTCTTTGTTTTTTATCTCAAAGATACTCTCGATCTCGATAGCGCCGGCCAGAGAACCGTCCGGGGCGCATAAGGCCGTGACCTCGCGTTTGAGCGGGCCATTGATCCTTAAAAGCACGGGTATCGTCCAATCGATCCCGGACGGCAGCTTGCTTTTGTGGATCACGCTCCGGTACGCAGCCTCGGTCATAAACCCGTCCAAAGGGCTGTAACAGCCTGCGGCAATGTTATAAAGGTTTATGAGATCGTCGGCCGTAACCGTGATCTTCCGGTTCGTGTTGTCCAGCACCTCTGTCAATTGCCTGTCAGAAAGCAGCCGGTCTATCAGGGTCCCGCCGTACGGCTGTATCATTTTCATGATCTCCTAAAGGCTGTTTATCATGCCTTTCAGTCTTTGTATGGCTTCTTCGATGGCCTCTCGTTTCACGGAAAAAGAGAACCGGATATAATCGTCGCTTCCGGGCCCGTAGGCCAGGCCCGGGATAACGCCCACGCCGGCCTTAAAGAGCAGGAACTTATGCACCGCAAATGACACGCTTTCTCTGCACAGTTTAAGTTCGCGCCCGTAGGCATCTTTTCTGCCGGGATTTTCTCTGATCCTCCGTTTAAGCATGACGGTATCCGTATCAAGTATCGGCCGTTTGTTATTATTAAAAAAATCCCTGATATTGGGAAACGCATAACAGGTCGCTTTGGGCATAAGGCACCTGAATCCGGGCAGGGCATTCAAGGCCGGGACCAGGAGGTCCCTTTTTTTCCGGTAATTCATGAATATCGCGTCATACCCCAGCGTATCGTAATTATCCAGCGTAAAGACCCCTGCCTCCTGGACAAAGGTATTACAGGTCATATTGATATACGAATGGGCCAGCTCCAGGGCCTTCATGATCCTCTTCGGCGCGACGATCCATCCTAACCGCCAGCCGCCCATGCCGAGCCGCGAAAAACTGTTCAGCAATATCGTATGCTCCCGCCCTTTGTCATACAGCATGGCAGGATAATGCTTATTGCCGTCATAGATCTCTTTTTCGTGGTTTTCGTCATGTATCATAAAAATGTTATGCCGTATGCACCATGCCGTTATCTTTTTCAGGCTTGCCGCGTCATACAGGCTGCCGGTGGGATTAAGCGGCGACGTAAGTATCAGTGCCTTGGTCTTATTTGTCCGCGCCTTGTCCAGCTGGTCGACGGTCAGAATAAAATTATTTTCTTCCTTAAGCCGTATCCTTTTCCCCCGCCTGCCGGAAAGGAGGTAATTTGAAATGGGATCATAAGCGACATAACACGGGTCCGGGATCAGGATCTCGTCGCCTGGTTTTGTCACGGTTATGAATGCCGTAAAGATCGCGTTCATGCCGCCCTGGGTGACCAAAACGCATCCGGGATCGACGCTGAGGCCGCTTTCACGCTCATATTTTCTCGCCGCTGCTTCACGCAGCCGCTTCGAGCCCTTTCCCTTTTCGTAATGCGTCCATTTCCCTACCGAGGAATTGAAATCCGCCGGGCCGCTCCCGGGATCAGGCAATATGCCCGTCAGATAATCGATGACAGGCTTCGGTGTCTGGAATTCCGAATCTCCGCGGGCGAGATTAACGACGGTCTTTTCATCCTTTATGCTTTCCGTCAGTTCCTTGGTGTAGACTATCGGGATATCGAGTATGGCATCGTTTATCGACGGTACCTTCACGCCTTCTTCTCCTTTTTATTCCGTTTTTTCGTATCGAGTTCGTGCCCGACCGACCGCTGCAGTTCGTTCTTTTTATCATACGCGCTTGAGAACGCCGCGTCCTGTTCCTTGAGCGACGGCGAATAAAATTTTTGTTTCGCGGCCTTCTTTCGTATCACCTTAAAGAGGTCCCATATCAGGAATTCGAGCACATATTTCTTATATTCGCATACCCTGGTATCGATGCCTTTAAAATCACCTTTGTTGGAAATATAGCTGTCATAGGCGCATCCGCCGCCGCATATCCCCAGGGCAGGGCAATCCAGGCATTCGGCCACCATAAAGGGGCTGCGCAGGGACCAATCCCTGAACATGGGATTATCCTCGATGCGGCCGAGCCCGTCTATATCGACGGAAAAGACATCGGCCACGGTCAGGCTCTTGCACGGGCCGACCTTACCGCGTGCATCCACGGTAAACCCGTATCCCTGCGCCTGGCATTCGTTGACCTTCGGTGTGTTCGTCTGGAACGCGCCGATGGGGCGCGATATGTTCTCCAGGAAAATGCCGCGTGAGCGCAATATCTCATAGAAATCGAGGAGTATCCTGCCGAAATCGATGATCGGGACCTCGGTAGGGTTGTCTTTTTCAAGCAGGAAATGCGAAAAATTAAACCCTATACTCGACGGTTTCAGTTTAAGGAAGAAATCGAACGTCTTATCCACATCTTTTATATTATGCGTGCCGCCGACCGCAGAAACGCCGATCTTACACCCTGCGGCCTTAAGGAGATTATAGCCCCTCATCGCCGCGTCAAAGCTCCCCTGCCCGGCCTTGGTCTTCCTGACCCGGTCATACATTGCCCGGGGGCCGTCCAGCGAGACCAGCATCAGGATATCATTATCCTTGAAATACCGCGCGAGCTCTTTGGTGACCAACGAGCCGTTCGTAAAGACCACGATCCGCGTATTCTTGAATTCCTTTCTCACCTTCGCGATAATAAATCTGACCACGTCCATGTTGAGGAGCGGCTCTCCGCCGGTGATCGTCACGGTCTTTTTCTCGCCGGGATTACTGTTCCTCTTGAAGAGCGCCAGCGCCTTCGCTGCCACATCCCGGGACATATTGACCATGCGCTTTTGGTCCATATTTTCTTCGATCTGGCAGTAGGAACACCTGAAGTTACAATTATTGGAGACCAGAAGGACTACGTTCCTTATGTTGAACCTGCCGATAGCTTTCTTAACGGCCTTGACCCGGGCTCCGCTCTTCCCGGACCCGTCGTCTATCATTGACCGGGATTCGAGCGCCCTTAAAAGCGGGCCGCCGATCTTTTTCGCCGCGTCCTTTTCGCTCCGGGGGGTTTTAAGATATCTATAGGCGGCGGACAGGTCACGCGCGCCGTAGAGCTTCGTCAAGGATACAGCCGAAAAAAGCGCCGCAACACCTCCCCGTTCGAAAAGATGGACATCCTTTGCCATCGTAACCGTTTTCTTAGCATAAGTCATATTTTTTCTTTAACCTTTCCATAAATTTTTTCCCGAGCAATAAGCCCGTGGCCTCTGTCCTGTATTTAAGCGCCAAGATCCCTGCTTCCCCGAACGTTTTCCCAAGGGCAAAAAACCCGTGCCCCTTGCCGATAAGATAATTCTTTCTAGCGCTCAGTATGCAGTTTATGTCGCGCCTGAACTCCTGACTTCCGGCCTCGGTTATCCGCGGGGTCATGCACACCTCGTTACGGTGGAGCGCCATGACGGCATTACTCGTTTCGAGGCATAGTGAGTCATGTCCGTGCAGGACGACATCGACATCTTTTCTTTTTTTAAAGATATCCCAGTATATGAGGGCCTCTGATGTCGGCCGCTTCCCGGGATGGCCGTAAAAATAGACCTTGATCCCCGGCTTTTCATCCCTGACATCGATGACCGTCATTATATGCTCAGGCGACAGTTCGCCGAGCGCGCCGCCTGACGGGGTAACGCAGATGCCCCCGGGCATCCTGAACCCCATATTGCCCGCAGACCCTTTTCCTTTGACATACGGGGCCATCCAGAGGCTGTCGAATATCTTCCCCCACGAAACCATCAGCAGGGCCTTGCTGCGGTCAGGCTGTACCCGGTTCTTTACCCTGACCGGTATAAATTGTATCGCCATCGTTTCTAAACCCCTTCGAATATCAGCGTGCAAAGATACGACGAATGCACGAGGTCCTTGGACCCTTTCGCGTGCGTGACCTTTATAGCCGGTATCGTCTTTTTATGATAGATCGGGCAATACCGGTCAGGCGCATTGATGTCGCCGCTTAAGAACCGCCGTGATACGCAGCCGCCGCCGCAGACATTCACCTTATCGCAATTTTTAGTGCACCATTCAGGGATGATCCTGGCGTCCCTGAAGGACTTGCTTTGGAACGCAGGCTCGAACGAATCGACAAGATCGTTTATATGCACATCGCCCTCTGACCAGTAGACGCACGGCACCACCTGGCCTGTCGGATGGACCCGTATGCTCGACATGCCGCACGGGGATTGAGGGACGATCGGCGGTATGTTGAGCATGGCGTTCACGATAGGCTCAGAACAGCTGATCAGCCGGCCGTGCGAGAATAACAGCCCTATCGCTTCCCAGAATTCTTCATAGGTAAGCGCAAATTTCGTGATGCCTGCCTTGGGGACCGGCTTAAACACATTGAGGCGCAGGTTGCACCCCTCCGTGGCGGCTTTTTCCAGAAGGCGCGGGACTTCCTTATAATTGACGTTCATGAGCGCCGTCGCGATGCTGAACTCAACGCCCAGCCTTTTACATTTTTCTATGGATTTTCCCACAAAATCCCATGAATTCCCGTGCCTGAAATCGTCCTGGAGTTTCTTGTCCAGGAACTCAAGGGAGATATCGATATCGTTGAATTTCCTCAGCACATCGTCTGCCAGGGCTATGATCCCGTACCCGTTGGAGGTAAGGGACAGTTTGATCCCTCTATCGTGACAATGGTCCACGATCGCGACGAAATCCGGGTTCAGGATATTCTCGCCGGTCCCGAAGTTAATGGACTTCACGTTCTTTCCGTCGATAAGCGCCGCAACGTCCTCGAGCGTCAGGGTATAGCCCCTGAGCGGCCGCGAGTAACAGTGAGGGCAGCTTAAATTGCAGTTCCCCGTCGTCCCGATGCCGACGGATATGGCCTTTCCTTTCGTATCCTTTTTTTTCATCACTTGTCTCCGTTGTATTTTTTTGCGGTAACCGGTATTTTATTCAGATCGCAATGAAGGCACATCTCGATATCGTCGGCCTTGTAGTTCACGTGACGTTCCCTTAAACGGTTCAGTTTATCGCCGTGCCAGATGTCATGCAGGCTCTCCCGCGCGGCATTCCCGAGCGGGTCCCTGCAGGCGTTATTGCCGATACAGGCATAGACCGTGCCGTCCCAGGCGACGACCAGCCTCTGCCATAACTGGGGGCACGGGAATATGCTGTCAGGGGTATTGCGGACCCTGTTCCGGTCATTGGGTTTCCCGTCGGGGCTCTGATACGCGGCCACCCTGACCCGGTCCGCCCTGACCCGCCAATAATCTATGAACGAGGTAAGGTCCTCATGCGTCTTTTGCATATCGATCATCTGGACTATGATCTTGGGCTTCTTAAGGCCCTTTTTGTCCCTGAGATGTATCAGGCGCTCGATGTTCTTATTGACCAGCGCGAAGTCGGAGCCGAACTTTATCCTGTTATAGGTCTCTTCGATGACCGCATCGATAGAACAGACTATGGAATCGATACCGCTTTCCAGGAGCTTCCCGGCGACATTGTCATCGAGTATCGTGCAGTTGGTGTTGATCCTCACGTCGAGGACACCCTTGTCCTTGGCATAGCGTATCATATCGATCAGGCCGGGATGCAGGAACGATTCGCCCATCCAGTGCGGGATGACCGCGTAGAGGCCGTACCCGGCACCCTCGTCTATGATCTTTTTATAAAGGCCCATATCCATATCGCCGACATCGGTCCTGCGCGAATGCCTGACACAGTGGGTGCACATGAGGTTGCACCGCGCCGTCGCCTCGATATCCAGCTGGAGCGGGAATTCGGCAACCTTATAGCCGAGGGGGTTCTCTTCCCACTGCTGCCGGTACGCGAAGAACCGTGCGTCGCCGGCTGACCGTTCCCGGGGAAGCGTGTCCCGCCCTATGACGTCCCAGTGGTATGAATAGATGCGCGGTTTTATTTTTTTTACCATTGCGTACGGCCCCTTATCCGAAAAGCGCTATGAGACAGATACCCGCGTAGATCACGATGGTCGAGGAGAACCTGATGAACTTATTTTTCTCCTTCAAAACGGCGATACCCAACAATACCCCGAATACGACGCTGGACTGCCTGATGGCGAGAAGATACGTCACGCGTTCGGTCGTGAACGCCAGGAGCATGAGGAGATAGCCGAAAAGGCTGACGAACCCTGCCAGTATTATCTTCGCGGTATTCCCGCGCCATTCAGCCATGATCTCTTCCTTTTTTATGTTCCTGAAAATAAATATCATGTGAAAAAGGATGCTTAAGAAATACGTCACATACAGATAAACGAACGCATTGATGAACGAAACGCCCTTGGAGTCGACGATCGAATATAATGCCGTAATGACCGCCACGACCCATGCCATCCTGACCGGATAACTCGTGAACCTGAATATCGCCGTCAAAGCCTTTTTCATGTTATGCCGGTCCAGCTGTATCGAGAAGGTCCCGACTATCACGAGGAGTATCCCTGCGACGCCCCAGAGCGTCATCTTCTCGTGCGCGACGAAATACGACCAGAAGATAAGGAAGATCGGCGTACACCGCGTTATCGGGTACACGACCGAGATCTCCCCTTCGTTCAAGGTCTCGCCGAGGCCTATATAGTAAAAACAGTGGATCAGCCCGCTGACAAAGGCCAATGCCAGGCCCCATCCGTTCATCGGATAGCGCATCACGCAATAAACAAAAATAGGGAAAAATAACGCGATGCCCGCTATCCGGTAAAGCAATATGAACGAATGCTTGTTCCGGCCCAGTTTTGTCAAAAATTCCCTTATCGCGTGCAGGAACGCCGACAGGAGCACAAGGGAAAACGCAATGGTATCCATCAGAATACTATGGTCTTGACCGTGGTCATCTCGTTCACGGCGTATTTAATGCCCTCGCGGCCGAGCCCGCTCTTTTTGACGCCGCCGAACGGTATGGCCGGCGAATCGAACTGAGGCCCGTTATTCACGATGACCGCCCCTACTTTCAATTGTCCGGCCGCATAAAACGCCTTAGCCAGATCGTTGGTAAATATACCCGTCTGGAGGCCGTATTCCGTGGCATTGACATAGCTCACGGCATCTTCGATATCATTGACCGTGACGACCGGTGCGCACGGGCCGAACGTCTCTTTCATGACGATCGCCGCGTCGCGCGGCACGTTCGTAAGGATTGCCGGCGTTATTTGAGCCTTCTTTCTCGTACCGCCGCATACAAGGCGTGCCCCTTTATTGACGGCATCGGCAATACGTTTCTCGACCTCGAGCGCTTGAACCTCATTTATGAGGGTGCCTATATCCGTATCCTCTGATTGCGGGTCGCCGACCTTAAGTTTTTCGGTTGCCTCTTTTAATCCTCTGACAAAAGCTTCTTCGATATTTTTATGCACCAGTATCCTTTTGATGCCGCGGCACGACTGCCCGGCATTGCCGTATGCGCCTGCGACAGCCGTTTTTACGGCCTTCGCGAGATCGGCGTCATCCATGACGATCAAGGCGCCGCTGTCGCCCAGTTCGAGCGTTAACTTTACCATTCCCGCGGTCTTTGCGATATGCTCCCCGACTTCCTTACTGCCGGTAAACGTCACCATGTCGATATGAGGGCACGACACAAGGGCATCGCCGATCTCGGCCGGATCCCCGGTCACTACGGCGACCATCCGCGGAGGAAGGCCGTTATTGATGAGCGCCTTCACGAATTTGATCGCAGTAAGAGGCGTCTTCTCCGACGGTTTAAGGATCACGCTGTTATTGGCGGCGATCGCCGGACCGAGTTTTACGACGACTTGGTTCAAGGGCCTGTTAAACGGGGTGATAGCGCAGACAAGCCCTATAGGTTCGCGTATAGTAACGGCGAGGTTCCGTTTCGCGGATTCGACGACATCGGTGAATATGGACTCGCCGGTGATCCTTTTCGCTTCTTCTGCCGAAACTTTCAATAATGAAACCGCCCGTGCGACTTCTTTCGCCGCGTCTTTGACGCACATACCCGATTCGGAAGATATGGAAGCGACATAATCCCGCGAGTCCTTTTCGACCTCCTGGGCGGTGCGCATAAGGATATCGTACCGCTCATAGGCCGTCAATGCGGACGAAAATTTCTTGGCGTCCGCTGCCGCATCCAGGACCTCGGCTCCGGTAGCCATAGAGACAGTGCCGACCTTTTTACCGCTATACGGATTCTTTATCTCGGATCTGCGGTTCGATTCGACCCATTTTCCTTTGATCAGCATCGTACACCCCTATTTTATTTAAGACAAAAGGCCTTATCGACTATCGATTTAAAGATCTCCCCGTCGGTTGCGCCCAGGTCACGGTAACGTTCGACGATCCTCGGCTCAAGCGACGTCAGCCCTGAACCGTGCTGGCCCCGCAATTTTGCGTTAAAAAGCGTCGAGAACGGCAGGGATGATTCCTCGACCGCATACATCCCGGCAACGATGAGGGGAAGTTTCCAGAAAAGTTTTTCGACCTCATGCCGAAGGCCTTTATCCGTGCTTTCGGGATGGGCCCCGTTATTGTCCAGATAAGCGATCAGGTGATCATAGATGGCCGCAAGCTGCCCGGTCCATGTATTGCGCGGCCCGCCGCGTTTATCGATGAGCCCTACGAGAAGGCCCGCGTTCTCGACGTTCAGGCTGAGCCATTTCTGGTCTATCCCGAGGCAATATTCGCATACCCTGACCTCCAGAAAAGGGAACCGCGCCTCGATAGGGCCGCGGTTCATGAAAATTATCGACGCCCTGCGCAGCATGTTCTCATAGATCGCGTTGATAAATATGAGCCGGCTCTTGGTATTTATCTGAACCCGGTGGCTGGCATCAAGCTCTTTCCAGGCGTCGTAGGCGCCCAAAAGCTCGTCGACACCGTGGCCGCCGATTGTCACCTTAAAACCGTCTTTTCTCATTTCCGGGGCAAGGTAATAGTATATCGGCAGGGGATAAACGCTTAACGCCTTGATCTTCCTCGTTTCGAATATCTCGATGATATCGGGGATATCGCGGACCACCTGTTCGCCCGGGACCCTGATCTCCCGAAGCCTGAGGCCGAGCGACCTGAACCCGTGGGCTGCGACACGCGCCCTCTTGACATCGGGCGAATCGTATCCCTCGATCGCAAAGACGTACGACGTAGGCTGATAACCGACCTTTTTAAAATCGATGCTGGAGAGGACGTACCAGGTGGTCATAAGGCTGTCGATCCCGCCTGAAAGCATCGTGCATATGGGCACATCGCCCATGGTCCGGTTCTTGGCAGAACGTTTCAGTATCGCATGGAGCTCTTCGCCGACTTTAAGGAGCGGAAGCGATGTCTTGACCGGCTTAGGCCTGTAATAGTGCTCCACGTCAAGTTTAAACGTATCAAGGTCCAGGATCAATATCTGCCCCGGGACCAATTCCACGGGTTTAGCCAGGTCGATCCGGGAAAGCGGCCTGAACCCCTTCAGCTCGCTTGAGAAGAGAAATACCCTGTTTGCCGGATCATAATAGTAAAAGAGCGGCACGCGGCCCGGCCAATCGCGCGTCACAAAGATCTTGCGCAAGCGTTCGTCATGGATACCGATGGCAAACATGGAATCGATGCGGCGGTCCTTCACAAAATCCTTGCCGTACCGTTCATAAAGTTTTAAAAATACCTCTGTATCGCCGTCGGTATGAAAAGGTATGTTCTCTTTGGACAGGTCATCTTTCAACGCCGCAAAATTGAACAATTCGCCGTTAAAGACCAGGTGGACCTTCCCGTCGTCAGAATCGTACGGCTGATCGGATTCGCCCCGGCCGACCGGTTTATGCGATTCCTTTACCAGGTGGCGGCGGCTACCCAGAACGACCTCGCCGTTTGTATGAACGGTTATGCCGTCTTCGCCGCGTTTAATGTGGAGAAGGCCTTGACGGACTTCTTCTTCGGTAACCCCTACCCCTCCGAATATACCGCACATAGATGGATCCTCTTCTAAACCTTTATACGATCGTTTTCGGCCGTTGCCGTTACGCGTTTCCGTCCGCCAAAAAACCTTTTCTCGACCTCTGCCCACAATTGTTTGAACATCTCTTCAGGCGATAATGTGTCGCTCTCTATGATAAGGTCCGGCCTCTCTGGAACATCATACGGGATATCAAGGCCGATGACATTCTTTGCCTTTCCTTCGAGCGCAGGTTTATAGACGTTCTTGGTATCCCGCTCTATGCAAACCTTGAGATCGCATTTAAGATAGACCTCAAAATAGCCGTTCATCGTGCTCCGGCACCGGGCGCGATCGTCCTCGAACGGATGTATTATGGCAACAACAGGCAGTATCCCCTGGCCTGATACCCACTGGGCAAGGCGCATGACACGCCGCGTCTGCTTTCTGCGGGATTCGATATCATAGCCAAGCCGTTCCTCGAAGATCTCGCGGACCTGATCACCGTCAAGCAGTATATGCGGACATCCTATTTCGCAAAGTTTTTTTTCTAAAAGCTTTGCCAGCGTCGTCTTTCCGGATGATGATAACCCCATTATCCAGATGCTGCCCTTATGTTGGCTTTTATCGTATTTTACATTCATTTGACATCCTCCAGCATTGCTATTATGCCCCATATTCACGGCGTTTAAAACATTCTAAACGATACTATAACATATATATCCTTATTGTCAATAGTAAAAAATAGCCCCTCAGTTCGGTCGCAAAAAACTACAGCCTTTTCACCAGTTCCCTGGCAACCTTTTGGCCGGATAAAAGCATCCCCCCGAATATCGGGCCCATGCGGGGCCCGCCGAAAACCGCATTGGCGCACATGCCGCAAACATAGAAGCCCGGACATACCTCTTTGGAGTTTTTGACGATAGTGTCCTCGCCGACCTCGGCCCACATCGACTGCTCGCCCAGGAGCTTTCCTGTCTTTGTATGTAACCGGATACCGGACTTTCTCTCAATGATCCTGGCTACTTCCGCCGGATGACCGGTCGCATCTACAACAAACTTTGCCCGCATGGTAATAGGGTCAACGTGCAGATTGGCGATCGCGACTGCGCTCCAGTTCAGAACAAGCCCCGAGACCCTGTTGTCCCGCACCATAACGTCTTCGGCGCTCAAGAGATTAAAGACCTTAAGGCCCGCCTTGACCGCTTTCGAACAGATCGTCGATACCGTTTCGACAGAATCGGCACGATAGTAGCCTCGTTCGACTTCGCAGGTCCTGATGTCAAAGTCATCCATGATTTTTTTACCGCTGGATTGAACGACAATCTCGTTAAACATGATCCCGCCGCCCCACATACCGCCGCCGATCGAAAGTTTCCGCTCGAACAAGACCACCTGTTTCCCTGCCTTCGCCAGATAGTAGCCACAGACCAACCCCGCAGGGCCGCCTCCGACGATCGCCACATCCGCATCCAGCGCCTTGGTGAGCTTTTGGCTATATGCCTCGATTATCACCCGGGAGATTTTAATTTCATCCAATGCCATTTTAACGCTCCTTTCCATAAAAAAACCCCGCACGCCCTGGCTTCGCCGAGCATACGAGGTTTACGTTTACTTATCCCTACGCTGGCATTATCCAGATCAGGTTCATCGGGTCACTCCGTAACACGGAGACTCTCAGGCCGTCGCACGACCTCCCCACAAAATTAATTAAAAAGCTGCTATTCCTCCTTTCCTATAAGAAAACCCGGATTACTTTATTTTTATCGTGTGTATAGTATACCACAGAATCTTTAATTGAGAACCCCCTTGTTTTTGCGCTGGGCGTTCGTCAATATGATGTTTCCAGGCCTTATGCCGCAATCAACAATGCTCTGGCACGCTGGTTATACGCATCGATCGCCTCGGGAGACGCCTTATCTATCGCATCGAGAGGGATTTCCATAAGTAACTTCCTGAGTTGACCGATATCGTTATCCACACTTATGCTGCCATCAACTATCAGTTCATATTGCCCTTTTATAAATTGTATAAGCCTCTTTTTATCGCTCGCAGTGGCCTTGTTGATATGCGAGAGCGTAAGCGCTATGTTCATAAGACCGGTTATTCGCAGGAGGCGATCTTGAAGCGTGACCCCGTCGAGAACATCGACGGCCCCCTCTCCCAACAGTTTTCCCATGCTATCTACTCGCCATATATGCAGTAACCCTTTTTGTGAGCCATGGGCGCTTGAAAAAGGGATGACCTCAAAGGTGCTTTGCAGTTTTCTGCTCAGAAGGTTTGCATATTCTTTTATAACGGCGATCTGCGATACACTCAGCCGCGCATCGTCATATTGTATCCTGTAGGTGACACCGGCACTAAAAAATTTATCCAGGAGATCGAACCACAGTATCGTGCAGCATTTCGTGTCGCAGACAGCGATATCGCCGACGAGTTCTTTGATGATCCCATAGTCTCCACACAAGCGCATCAAAGAAGCTCCGTCCGAGCGCCCGATATCAGCCCAGAAGGATTTCAGGCTGGAAGTAGCGGCACTTGGATCAGCGCGAAGGAACATAGGTTTGCTTAAACCGTCAACGATTAAACCTGAATTCTTCTTAAAGTAATTTCCCCACTTGTCGACAAACTCGATAAACTTCTCCCTGTCGCCTATGATCTCCAAAAGCTCTCTTGTTACGCTTCGATACTCAAATTTAAATCCACGGGAAGGATATTCCCTTTCATAATCCGGGCACCAAAAGGTGCCCTCCGCACCAATGGTAGGGCGGATCGTCAATCCGGCAAGGGCGATTTCTATACACAACGCTTTCCGGAACCGCTCATCGGTGCCGCAAATATCGCGCAAACGCGGCAGGAATGATTCAACATCCGAAAAATCTTCTCCATGGATCCAATCACCCGTAAAGAGGCAGACATACTTACGGCTGTTAGCATGCAATGAGTTCACCACGAATTCTTCCATATTCCACGACAAAGGTTCAGTTGCCTCATCCACAATACTCCCCCCGGCCTGATCATAAAAAACCGTCTGAATATAAGCCGGTTTCTTGATTATCCGCGTCAATTTCGGATCAAACCCAAACCTCCAGACATCAGCCTTTTCTTCCCAAAAGCCAAGTTCGGCGTATATATTTTTAAAAAAGAAATTTTTTTCTCCGCGGATATAACTGCCATAGACACTGCCTTCTCCCTGATTATGTGTTTTGGCGTCTTCCGTAACCGCAGTGAGCACCGCATGCATAAAAGCCCTTTCAACCCCCATTCCGACGGCCCTGCAACTTAGGCAAAACGTATCGATATCCCACCAGGCATAAGGTGAGTTCCATACTTCCCGCCAGGAAAGTATCATCGCCCCGACGACACCTGCATCCCCGAATTTATCGGACAACTCGATCGTAAAAATCTGGTAGGC
This sequence comes from Candidatus Omnitrophota bacterium, assembly GCA_028715425.1. Taxonomy (GTDB): domain Bacteria; phylum Omnitrophota; class Gorgyraeia; order JABMRN01; family JABMRN01; genus JAQURW01. The sequence continues at coordinate 2,513 of JAQURW010000015.1, read as the reverse complement.
TGGGTTTTTTGCCATCGCCCGTATTTCGTCTTCGGTATATCTTTTCAGTGTCAGGTTGAACTGGTTTGTCCTCTGCGTCAACTGGGCGACACGCGCAATCTCTTGGTCGCTATCTATCCCTTTTCGTATCACGGCTTTCATGTCCAGCGCCCTATAAAAGTCCTCCAACGATGCCGCTGTCCGCCTCAATTCTTCCCTCTTGGCACGCATCGCGTATAATTCTGTCCGCACCCGGTCAGTGCCGGTAATCGTGCCTGTTGCTGAATAGGTATACTCGTCTAACATCTTGACTCGGCTGGCCGCATCGTCAGGAAGTGCAGGCGTCTTTATCTCAGGGCATGCCAGCGCCGCCAACGATCTCTCGCGCGGGCTGTCATCCAAAAAAAGCATGCAGTCCATGCCAATATTAAGCTCTCGGGCGATCTCCTTTAAATTAGCAGCCTTATCCTGCCAGTTGGCCTTGATCACGGCGAAATCCTGTTTTCTCAATATCATCATGGGGTGGCTGTCAAGGACATGGCCTACGTCTTCCGGATTATTTTTGCTGTTTATCGCCAAAATGACTCCTTGCTCCTTTAACCTTTTCAACGCGTTCTGAAATTCGAGATACGGCTCACTCAGGTCGATATGCTCTATACCGTCCTCGCCGATAATACCTCCCCACAAGACGCCGTCGCAATCAAGGACAATGCATTTTACCACTGTTGCAGACCCTTGCGCTCCATGCTCTCCGGCAGCCACAGCCCGGACATTCAGGCCCCTATTATCGGCTGGCGGCGTTAAACACCGGCGCCAATCCGCATCCTCGCTGTGATTAAGAATCAAATCTTCGATATGGAGGATACAATCAACAAGTACATCATTGTCTTCGATGCTGTTCAGCCGGTCCAGCCATAACAGCCGTTTTTCCTCAAAAATAAAGTCGTATGATTCCTCAAGGATACGGAACTTCGGTTTGAATCTGCTATGCAGGTAATCAGCGTCCACTCCTTTGCTCCGGACGAAATCGCAGATAAAGGCAGCAACAGAAAAATCGATTTTTTTGATCCGTACAGGAGGGCGCTTATTATTAGCGCTGATCAGCTGGCCATCGATTCGAACACCGGACAGTCGTTGATCAAGGCGGCACGCAGCAACATGAACTCGCCGGTGCCGCTCTATTTCTGACAGGCATGAACGCAACGAAGGCTCGTCTTTTACCCGGCTAACCAGTTGGTAGACCGCGGACTTGCGGCGCAGTTCAGTCGCAAGATACCGTATGAATTTTCCTGAGTCAAGATCACCCCTAACGCATTCGCCGATGCAGGCTCGTATCTTTTCGACAGACAGAAGATTTGAAAATTGCGACTCAACAAGCGCGGCGTCAAGGATGCTCCTGTCAGGCGCATGCGTTTGGTCACTTCGTGGTAACAACGGAGACGGAGCGACCAAGGCAAGATCACGGATATATCGTTCGAGTTCAGCAGGCCCACGTATCGTTTCCGCGAACACAGGATCCGTTTTGATCCTGTCGGCAAAGCCCCCAACGAATGCCCTGAGCTGTGCGTTATCCTGAAACAGGTTCTCGTAACACTCAAAGACAGTCTTGGTAATAAACGGCGCATCGACATCTACATTGCAAAAACTCGTTCCGTAATCAGGGCAGTATACGCGCACGTTATATATAACGCGTTTTTCCAGAAAGAGTTTATAAAAAGTCTTTTCTATCAACAGGGCATCCATAAAAGCATCCGGGGATTCTAATCGCTGCGCCATCATTCCGATCTCATCGAAGAAACGGTTATCGCAGGCCGCTTTGCAAAACGTCGCTCTTATCTCATAGAGCGCATCAAGAAGACCCCTGATCTTCCCATAATTTTCCCCGGGATTATCAAAAGAGAGCTTATTAATACTCTCAACGATAGTGTTTTCTTTCTTTTCGAGCGCATACCGGTAATCGGTATGCTCGTCTTCTTCTCCAAAGTACACAGGCAGGTTTGGGAGAGGAGCATCAAACTGTTCGGCCGCCGCAAGACGGACATCTGCAAGCACCTGGACCTGTTCGCTCGGATCGAGCCTCACTATACTAGTGTACCCTGACCCCGCATCGTCTGCCGGAGAAGCCACCTGATAAAACACCATCCCTTTGTTCAGCGCCTTCGCGATCGTGTCGCGCCGCATTGCGGCATCCCAGAATTCTGCCGTAAAGTAATTATGCCTATGCGCCGTTATCACGGGTTTTATGGCACGCAAAAAGCGCTCTTCATCCGCAGGGACCGCACCTACGATGTCTATGCCTTCCTGTATAAGCAGAAGCCACGACAACGCCCTGGCGACAACATGATTCACATAGAGGTCGACCGGCAGGCTATTACGCTCATCCGGAGGGAAAGATTTCAATATAAGCTCTTTGATGCCCTGATATTTATATCTGTCTTCTTTGGCTGTTATCTGCATGATAGCTTCGGTCGCTTCGTGGTTGATAGCCAAAAGAAGTCTCAGGTCGTTTGCGGCTACCTCTCTGGAGATAAGAT